>JAKSQQ010000017.1 GCA_024404015.1 Clostridia bacterium | reverse complement strand
CCCTCGGTTACGGGAATATTCAGTTCGGAGAGGTTTTCAAGAAATAAATCTTTATTGAAGTTCATCCAAACGGTTCCTTTCGAGATAGATTAGTAAAACCGTAATGTCGGCAGGGGATACGCCGGAAATTCTTGAGGCCTGACCTACCGTTTCGGGCTTTACGTTACCCAGTTTTTCAATTGCTTCAAGTCGCAGTCCCGTAATTTTGCTATAATCAATGTTATCGGGAATCTTCTGAACCTCAAGCCGTTTCATTTCGTTTATCTGAAGCTGCTGCTTTTTGATATAGCCCTCATACTTGATATCTATTTCAACCTGCTCAAATATTTCGTAAGGCAGGTCAGGACGGGTCTTGTCAAAGTCCGTAAGCAATTCGTATGTAACACCGGGGCGCTTCAGCATTTCTGACATTTTGCAGCCCTTTTCCATAGGAGATGTTCCACGTGAAACAAGCAGGGCATCAAGGGCTTCGGATTTCTTAATTGATACACCTGCAACTCTTTCTCTTTCTTCGTCAATAAGGCGAAGCTTTTCTTTGAATGCGGCGTAGCGTTCCTCACTGATAAGGCCTGCCTTGTAGCCGAATTCCGTAAGACGGCGGTCAGCATTATCCTGCCTTAAAATCAGACGGTATTCACTGCGGCTTGTCATCATTCTGTAAGGATCGGAGCATCCCTTTGTAACAAGGTCATCAATGAGCGTCCCCGTATATGAGGTGGTTCTGTCAAGAATAAGGGGCTCTTTGCCGAGAAGCTTAAGAGCGGCGTTTGCACCTGCCACAAGACCCTGGGCGGCGGCTTCTTCATATCCGCTTGAGCCGTTGAACTGACCTGCACCGTAAAGTCCGGGGAAATCCTTAAATTCAAGTGTTCTTCTTAATGCAAGGGGATTTACGCAGTCATATTCTATGGCATAAGCGGTGCGTAAAAATTCGGCGTGTTTAAGACCGGGGATGGAACGGACTATTTTAAGCTGAACGTCCTCAGGTAATGATGAGGAAAGTCCCTGAAGATACATTTCGTCTGTTTTCATTCCGCAGGGCTCAATGAATATCTGATGGCGTTCCTTTTCGGAAAACCTTACTATTTTATCTTCAATGCTCGGGCAGTATCTGGGGCCTACACCGTCAATTTTTCCTGAATAAAGAGGGGAGCGATGGAGATTATCGAGTATAATCTGTTTCGTTTCGGGGCTTGTATAGGTAACGTAGCAGGATTGCTTGTTTTTAACTTCGCATATTTCCGAAAAAGAAAAATGAACAATTCTTTCATCACCGGGCTGAGCTTCCAATTCCTCAAGGTCACAGCTTCTGCGGTTTACTCTGGGAGGAGTACCCGTTTTGAACCTTCTTGTGGGTATGCCCAGCTCCTTGAGAGACTGAGCAAGCTGAGTGGCGGGGAACATTCCGTCGGGACCACTTTCGTATGAAACGTCGCCGATATATACTTTGCCTGCAAGGAACGTGCCCGTTGCAAGCACTACCGCTTTGACTCTGTGGGTGGCTTCAAGGCGTGTGGTAAGCACCCAGTCATCGCCGTCACGGGTTATATCAACGATTTCCGCCTGCTTGAGAAAGAGATTTTCCTGCTTTTCAAGTACGCCCTTCATGTAATCCGAGTATGCTCTTCTGTCAATCTGGGCTCTCAAAGAGTGAACGGCGGGACCTTTACCGAGGTTGAGCATTCTGCTCTGTATGGTGTTCATGTCTGCCGCTTTTCCCATTTCGCCGCCGAGGGCGTCTATTTCTCTTACAAGGTGTCCCTTTGAAGTGCCGCCTATGGAAGGATTGCAGGGCATATTTCCCACCCAGTCAAGATTGACCGTAAATACGGCGGTCCTGCATCCGAGACGCGCAGAGGCAAGGCCTGCTTCAATTCCGGCATGGCCTGCACCGATAACGGCTACGTCAAATTTTTCAGATTCATACTTCATAGGTGTGATCACAGATTTCCTTTATTTTTTCTTTTAGAGAAATAAAATCCTCAAGAGCAAGGGGTTTGTTGTTGGGATTACGCAGTAATGCGGCAGGATGGAAGGTACCCATAAAGAGTATTCCGCCCTTTTCAATAAACTGACCGTGCTGCTGCGTAACCTTGAAATCCTTTGAAATAAGTCG
This sequence comes from Clostridia bacterium, assembly GCA_024404015.1. GTDB lineage: Bacteria > Bacillota > Clostridia > Oscillospirales > Acutalibacteraceae > CAG-177. Next base: position 22,095 of record JAKSQQ010000017.1, on the reverse strand, counting down.
CTGAGCGGAAATTCTGCCCAGACAGACTATGATTTTGGGTCTGATAAGACGTGTCTGCTCACGAAGCCAGTCGATACAGCAATCCATTTCGCTGTCAGCGGGATCTCTGTTTTCGGGAGGACGGCATTTTACCATATTGGCAATATAAATATTCTTACGTCTGTCAAGGTCAACGTATTCAAGGAATTTGTCAAGGAGCTGACCGCCTCTGCCTACAAAGGGCTCGCCCTGCATATCCTCGTTATATCCGGGGCCTTCGCCTACGAACATTACCTCTGCTTTTTCGTTGCCTACGCCGAATACGAGATTGGTCCTCGTCTGTCCCAGAGGGCATTTCATGCATCCGAGACAATCTTTTTTAAGGGCTTCCCAGCTTTCATACATGGCGTTCATTCCTTTCCTTGAATTTTGCTTCGGAGATTACGGCATCGGCATTTATTCTGTTGCCAAGCTCTTCCGCGGAATTAAACCGCATCTCTCCTCTTATATAATCAATCAGCTTAACCTGAATTTCCTGACCGTAAAGATTACCGTCAAAGCCGATAATGCAGGTTTCGCTTCTCAAATCTTCGTTTTCAAAGGTGGGACGAAGTCCGATATTGGTAACGGAGGGATATTCTTTGCCCTCAATCACGGTAACGGATGCGTACACACCGGTTTTCGGGATAATAAATCCCTTGTCAAAATACTGATTTATGGTGGGAGCGCCTATAAGGCGTCCTCTCCGGAATCCGCTTCTGACCGTTGCTCTGTATGTAAATTCATAGCCGAGCATACGGTTGGCTTCTGCTATATTGCCTTCGGTAATGCAGTCGCGGATTCTTGATGAGCTGACGGGAGAGCCGTTGTAATCAATGAGGGGAGTGACATAAAACTCGATTCCTCTTTCGTTACACAGCTTTTCAAGTGTTTCACAGCTACCGCTGCCGTTTATGCCGAATCTGTAATTCGTTCCGCAGCAAACGGCACCGGCATTAAGCTTATTTACTATGATATTTTCAAAGAACTCTTCGGGGGAGTAATTTCTGATTTCGGGAAAGGCGATAAATTCCGTTTTTACTCCCATTTCATAAAGCATTTTGTCTCTGACGGACTGCTGAAGCAGGGAATCGGGAGCAATACCCGAAATGGTGAGCAGGGGGTGCGTATCAAAAAGAAGTACAGTAGGAACAAGCCCGCGCTCCTTGCAGGAAAGAGCGCAGGCAATTACTGCTTTATGACCCTTGTGAAGTCCGTCGAAGCTGCCGAGAGCAACGGCGGTACGAAACGGCTCAGCCATAGTAAGTTCCTTTGATATTATTTCTTTCTGAACTGGTCCTTCATTCTCTGTTCCTTTGAGAGAATCTTTTTGCGAAGACGAAGAGAAACGGGAGTAACCTCAAGCAGCTCGTCATCCTTGATGAATTCCATGCACTGCTCAAGACTGAGATTTGAGGGAGGAACAAGGCGGAGCGCATCGTCGGAGCCGGATGCACGGGTGTTGGTAAGGTGCTTGAGCTTACATACGTTACAGGTAACGTCTTCGCTCTTTGCACATTCGCCTACTATCATGCCCTCGTAAACCTCAACACCGGGACCGATGAAGAGACGGCCTCTGTCCTGGGTATTGAAAAGACCGTATGCGGATGAAAGTCCCGTTTCATGAACGATGATTGAGCCCCTGTCTCTTTCGGAAATGTCACCTTTATAGGGCTCATAGCCGCTGAAGAGCTGATTCATGATACCGTTGCCGTTTGTATCCGTAAGGAATTCGGAGCGGTAACCGATAAGTCCTCTTGAAGGAATCTTGAATTCAAGGTGAGTGGAGCCGCCGTCACGGGTGCCCATATTCTCGAGCTCGGCCTTTCTTGTACCCAGCTTTTCTATTACGTTGCCTACGTACTGCTCGGGAACTTCAATGATAAGAAGCTCCATGGGCTCGTACAGCTTGCCGTCGATGGTCTTGAAAATTACCTTGGGTCTTGAAACCTGGAATTCATAGCCCTGACGGCGCATTGTTTCGATGAGGATTGAAAGGTGAAGCTCGCCTCTGCCGGATACCTTGAAGGTATCGGTGGTTTCGGTTTCCTCAACCTTCATACTTACGTTGGTTTCAACCTCTTTGAAAAGGCGGTCACGGATGTTGCGGGAGGTAACGAATTTACCTTCTCTGCCTGCAAAGGGGCTGTTATTGACGATGAAATTCATTGAAAGGGTGGGCTCGTCGATTTTGATGAAGGGAAGAGGGTCAATATTTTCGGGGTCGCAGAGAGTTTCGCCGATATTAAGACCGTCAATACCGGAAACGCAGATGATATCACCTGCTTCCGCTTCTTCGCATTCAACTCTCTTGAGGCCTTCAAACTGATAAAGACGGGAAATCTTTACGTTTTGCGTTGAGCCGTCATCCTTGCAGAGAACGACCTGGTCGTTTCTCTTTATACGACCTCTTTCCACTCTGCCTACACCGATTCTGCCGATATAATCGTCATAATCAAGGGAGGAGAAAAGGCACTGTAGAGGACCGTCGGGGTCTCCTGCGGGGGGATCGATATTTTCAAGTATGGCATCAAAGAGGGGACGCATATCTCCCTCTCTTACGTCGGGGTCAAGACTTGAATAGCCGTCTCTTGCGCTGGCATAGACTACGGGGAATTCAAGCTGGTCTTCCTCTGCACCCAAATCTATGAAGAGGTCAAGCACTTCGTCAACAACCTCGTAGGGACGGGCGTTGGGACGGTCAATCTTATTGATGACCACGAGCACCTTTTTCTTGAGATTGAGTGCCTTCTTGAGAACGAATCTTGTCTGGGGCATACATCCTTCAAAGGCGTCAACCAGAAGAAGTACGCCGTCAACCATCATGAGGATACGCTCAACCTCACCGCCGAAATCCGCATGACCCGGGGTGTCAACTACGTTGATTTTTGTACCCTTGTAATGGATGGATGTGTTTTTGGAAAGAATGGTAATGCCTCTTTCACGCTCAAGGTCATTGGAGTCCATGACTCTATCGGCAACCTGCTCATTTTCTCTGAAGGTACCGCTTTGCTTGAGCATTTCGTCAACCAGCGTTGTTTTGCCGTGGTCAACGTGGGCAATGATGGCTACGTTTCTTAAATCTTTTTTTGCGGACATTGGAATCACCTGATTTTCGGAAAATAGAATAGATTATTCGGCAATTTCTGCCTTCTCTGCTGTTCTCTTTGCTTCAAGAGCCACAATCATTTCTTCCTTTTCCTTGCCGGAAATCTTATAGAAGAACATGGGAATTGCGCACAGAAGCATACTGACACCCGGAATTACGGATACCAGTGAGAATACGGCAAAGTTCTGGGTTCTTGTTAATTCGGTAGCGGCTGTAATTACCTCAGATGAGAGCATCTTTGAGGGCTCAAAGCCGATGAGCATATACATTACGATAATGCCGCAGGTGGAAAGACATGAACCGATTTTGTTGATAAAGCCCTGAATTGCGGCACCCAGACCGTTGTCACGGAAGCCGGTATTCAGTTCAATATAGTCAAGACAGTCGCAGATGAGAGCGCCTGTGATAACGTTGATAACGCCGAGGGGAACGCAGGTAATGATAATAAAGGGGATGCAGATAAAGAGACTTACGTTTGAGGGAGCAAACCAGCCCACGATGGTGGTGAATACGCTGGAAACCGCACCTGCGAGGCAGGTGGAGATGAGAAGCTTCTTATAGTCAAATTTCTTCATCAGATAAGGCATGAGCAGGGTAACGCTGAACATACCTACGATGGCGCAAATCTGGAAGATGGTCTTGACTGTGGAAACGCTTGCCTCAATGGCGGCAACCTTTTCATCATATGAAAGATTTGCAAGGTCGGGGCCGATATAGAAGGCGTATCTTGCAACATGGATTGCGGCTGCCTGCACCATGTATCTGCCGCTGGAGAGAACACCCATTGCAAGCACCAGCATAAGGGGCTTGCAGGTAAAAATTCTCTTGAGCTGAGAGGGCTCGCCGGGAGCGGGCTTTTTTATGGGAGGAACAACTCTTTCCTTTATGTGGAAGTAGCTGTTGATGTATAAAACAGAGCCGAGCGCCACAATGATAATGGCAATGATAAGATATTTTTTCTTGTTGAGGGTAAGGGCATCGTCACCTGCAAAGATTGCGGGAAGGACAAAGCCGGCAATGAAGAAAATGATTTCGGGGAAAGCGGAGCCCACACTGTTGATAATCTTGGTGAAGGAGATGACCTGACCTCTTTCCTTTGAATCGGGGGTAATTACGTTGGGAATGCCCCAGAAGGGAACGTCTGCCATGGTATAGAACATACCCCAGAGAATGTAAACGACGGCTGAGAATATCATCAGCTTTGTCTTGTCACCGCCGAAATCGGGGCTCAGGTACATGAGAATCGTAAGTACAGCGATGGGAACTGCGGCAAAGAGAATATAGGGCTTCATCTTGCCCCGTTTCGTGGTGTGACGGTCAACTATCATGCCCATGAGGGGGTCGTTGACGGCGTCCCATACTCTCGCAAGAAGCATAAGACCGAGAACAAATACGGGAGTAAGCTGAAGAACGTTGAGATAATAGTCACTGATGTAGCTGGACATCATGGCATAAATCATGCCCTGACCGCCTGCGCCGAGAGCAAACATCCACAGCTCTTTTTTGCCGACAAAATTTTTGCTTTCCATATTATCGTTCCTTTCGCGTTTTTTATGAACAGTCAATAACGGATAACTTGAAAGATACCCGTTATTCGCTTTTCATGGCGTAAAAAGATTTGTCTTATAAACCCCAAACAACGGAGCTGTATTAAACAGCTCCGCTGTGCAGTATAATCGGGAATTATTCGCCTTTCATTTCAAGAAGCTTAACCTTGCCGTTGTAAGCAGCTTCGCTGATTTTGATTGAATCGAAGATGGCTGCCTGGATATCGTCCTCGGTAGCACCAAGCTCTTCGGCATATCTTCTGTCGATGAAAAGGTTGATGTCCATGATGTCGGGAAGATTAAGGGGATCCATACCGGAGTCAATGCCTCTGGCCTTGTAATCCTTGATGATCTTGCCCATGCCCATCTTCATCATCCAGGGAGCTACGGAAACGATCTTACGGCCGTTCATGCCTCTTGCGGCATAAACAATTGAAAGGAATTCCTTCCAGGTCTTGTTATACATACTGATGGGGAATGCCTCGAAGCCGGGAACTTCTCTCTCTGCTGCACCGCAGATAACTTCACCGACCTGACGGCATGTAAGCATTGCCGTACCGCCTGCGGGATACATTGTGAACGGAAGCTTATCCATGAAAGCAATCTGTTCAATAAGGATAACCCAAACGGGCTTTCTGCCGGGCTGAGTTCCGAAGATGTAGGGAAGCTCAAGAACCTTTGCACTGAAGTTCTCGTCGCATGCATCTTCACAAACCTTTTCCTGAGCAAGACGTGATCTGAAGTAGGGGTTTCTGTCTACGAAATCCTTTTCGGGCATTTCCTTTGCAAGGAATGCAAAATATGAGCCGAGTACGACTGCTCTCTTAACGCCTGCCTTTTTGCAGAGAGGGAATATTCTCTCAAGGGGGGCAATATTATACTTGTGATAGTATTCTTCTACGGGAGCGGGGAATTCAACTCTTTCGTCAACGCCTGCTGCAAAGATGAAAACATCATTGCCCTTGAGCATGTCAAGGATTTCTTCGTCGGACTTCTTGTTGATGTCGCCGAAGATGAGGTCCATTTCACCGGGGATAGGAGCACCCTCGGGAAGAGGGGGGAGAGCTACGGAAGTAACCTTGTGGCCGTGCTTGATGAGCTGAATGGCAGCTTCACAACCGAGCAGACCGGTACCGCCGATCATAAAAACATTCATGGATAGTTCCTCCTTTAATAAGATAAATATAATATATTACAATTTTTAACAATAGTCAAGAATTTTATACTTCAGTACAAAATTATTTGAATAAACCGCCTATTGCACCGAATAATGCCTTGAAAAAGTCGGAAAGTACGGCGGGATTAACGGTGAAAACGGGATATCTTGCGGTGTAGCCCAGAGCTTTTGCGGTAAATCTTGAAATTTCCTTGTTCTTAACGGATTTTCCGTCCTTGACGAGAGCGTCGCTGCCGTAAACGAGAAGGGGTACGTTTGCGTTTGAGTGACCGCCCTTTGTGAATTCGTATTCGCCCGTTTCTTCGTTAAGGGTGATACCGCCGGTTTCGTGGTCTGCGGTTACTATGATAAGAGTGTTGCCGTCTTTCTTTGCAAATGTGAGAGCGTTGGCAACCGCCTTGTCAAATTCAACCAGAGCGTTCATCATGGCGTCCTTGTCGTTGTTGTGACTGCCCTTATCAATGTGAGCGCCCTCAACCATAAGGAAGAAGCCCTTGTCGTTGTCAAGCAGTTCTATCGCCTTTGTTGTCAGCTCGCTGAGGGGAATATAGTTGTCGCTTCCGTTATCATAGCAGAGAGGGCCTTTGAATGCGCCGAAGGATCTGTCATCTGCGCTGAGTGTGTCGATATCGTCTGTATCGTCAACGTATTTCCAGCCGTTTTCCGTAATATTCTGTTCGTTCAGAAGACCGTTGTTGACTGCCCAGAGAAGGTCAAGATTGCCTTTAAGCTGCTGATTTGTAATATCCTCTGTGTTGCCTCTGGCGGTGGTGTGAGCAGAGAATGTGGCGGGAGTTGCACCGCTGTTAACGTCGGAGGTAAGCACGCCTGCCTTTTTGCCCAGGGATTTGGCAATCTCGCAGGTGTTCATGTAGGTGGAGATAATGAAGTTGTAATCACCGATTTCGCCTGAAAAAGTGCCTACGTTGGAATTATTTGTAAGAAGACCGCTTGAAAGTGCGGTACCGCCTGCCGCCGAATCCGTAGTGCCGGAGAGAGAGTTTGTTCTTGACTGTCCCCTGTAAGGCAGAGATTCCATGACGAGATCAACGTTTCTTTCCGCTTTTGTCCAGTTCAGATGGTTTTCACCCATGCCGTCACCGATGAGAACGATAACGTTTTTGAAGCCGTCTTCATCCGAAGCGGAAAATCCGAAAACGGTAAATGATGAGAATGCCAGCACAAATGCAAGCATTACTGCCATCAGCTTTGAAATGTTTCTTTTTTTCATAGATATTCCTCCTTTTCTTTACGAATAAAATATACAATTATATTGTGAATTTGTCAATAAATTCCGCTATTGCGCGAATAAAAATAATATGTTAATATATAATAGAATATCCTTCGGAGGTACAATAGATGAAAGGCAAATTTGATGTCCGCAGCTTCTTCGGAAACGCGGCAAAAAACATAAAGGAGTTTTTCGGTAAAATTGACGTCAAAGCCATTATCAATATGCTGAAAAATCCGAAAAAGATGACTCTTTCACAAAAGAGGAAGCTTCTGGTTTACGGCGGCGGCAGTCTGCTGATTCTCATTATATTCATAATCATCATCTGCCTGATTGCCCATAGCGTCGGCGAAAAAAGGAGAATAGAAAAATCCGGCTGCACCTTTACAACAGAGGGCTATGAGGATGTTGTTGAAGCGGAATGCGTCGGCGGTAAAATCATCGTCTATACCGTTAAAAACGGAAAGAAGGGCATTATGCTTCCCGACGGCGAAATAACCGAGGAAGCAAAGAACAAAGAAATTTACGCCGTCAGCGAAGAGTGGAACACAAGCTCCGTTGTAGCGGAAAATTCCTCCTCCGAATACGTGCTTTGCGTTGACACCGAAAGCGGAAAGGTGCTTTCAAGACAGTATCAGGGTGTGGGTGAGCCCCCCAGAACTCTTGCCTGGAGTGAAGAAAACAACGGACTTGTATGGGTTTATAATGATGGTACGGTCAGTTCCGTTGAATCCGGAGACGTAGTTCTGCCGAGAGGACTTTATGCGGTTTCCGACAAAAACAATCCTCCGAAGTACGGCTTTATTGATGCATCCCTTCGACTTGTGATTCCCGCAAGATACAAAACGGTCACCCCCTTCAGCGAAGGTCTTGCCGCCGCAGAGGTAAACGGCAAGTGGGGATATATAGATGAAAACGGACAGGTTGCCGTTCCCTTTGATTACGAATTCGCCGGCTCCTTCATGAACGGTCTCGCACCCGTATGCAAGGACGGAGTTTACGGCTTAATTACAAGAGACAATAAAACAGCCGTCAGCTTCGGATTTGAGAAAATCCTCAACGGTAAAGACGGTAAATTCCTCGCTAAGCAGAACGGCAAATGGGGACTTATCACCGTCAACAAGGATATTTACGATACGGAAAATACCTATCCCTCAACCACCGCTCCCACGGCAGTAATGTGCAGGGTAAAAACAAGCGGCGGAACACTTAATATGAGAGAGTCCGCAGGCGGGAACGCACAGGTGATTGCGGAGCTTCCAAACGGCACCGAGCTGGAGTATCTTGCCAAGGAAGAAAACTGGGTAAAGATCAACTATAACGGTGCTGAAGGATACGTATATTCGGACTATATTGAGATAGTCGGATAGACCGACAACAAGATGTAGTGGACGAAAAATTTTTGAAGATTTTTTGACAAAACTATTGACAAATAAGGATTTCGGGGCTATACTATAGGAGCATAGTATCCAGCTAATATTATGTATCTGCAATTTGTGAGCAACAATTACAGAGCCATCCGATAAAATACGGAGAATGGTTACGTTCTCCGTATTTTATCATTCAGGATAATTCTGTTTTAGAAATATAAAAGCTTTCCGTGTGGACGTTTTCTGTGTGAAAAAAAGACGGAAAGCCGTGATGCAGCAGACAAAAAACGGGGCGGAATCAATGAAAATCCGTCCCGTTTTAATATTGAAAAAAGAACTGTAAGTTACCGGGATACGGTAAGCTTACAGTTTTTTTGATTCGGCATCGAGGAATAAAATCAGTAAAATGTATCCTGTGTTTATAAAACAAATCCCCCATGGGTACATGATGCTTATTTTATCCTTTTGCCGCGGATGATGTTGATTTTTCCGATAAAGGGCAAACGAATGTAACCGGTCAGCTCGGTTTCGGTAAAGGTGGCGCAAATACGCACCTCACTTTCTTCGGGCAGGCCTTCGATGGTGAGAGTGATAATTAAGGTGTTGCCGTCTTTTTCTCTGATGGACTCAACTCTGTAATCGGGGATGTTCTTGTCTCTGGCAAGGAGCCGGAAAACGTATTTTCCTTCTTTCTCGGAAATCTGAACAACGCCGTCTTCTTCCACCAGGGGTGTGTCAAGACCGCAGGACCATCTGCCTAATCCTATCATAGCTTTTCCTCCGAAAAATTTTTTACTGTATAATACAGACATTTGCCCCCAAATGTATGAATATTTTAGCATATATTTCAAAATTCTGCAAGAAAAAATTTATTCAATATATGGATGAGAGGCGTTTTTGAAGCACAATATATAGTGTATTTATTTATATTATATTTATTTCATTAATTTCTGCTCTCCGAAGCGGAAAGCAAAATAATGCAAAAGCGTTGATATTCCTTAATAAACGGCGTAATTGAAACATAAAAAACTTTTGAAAAAAAGTGTTGACATTGAATATATGTTGTGATATTATGTCAAGGCATGCTGAGTAAGTAGGGCATATTATACCCTTTTAATAAGGTATGCAGATATGCGATGATGCGGGAGGTGGCCGTCTTCGGGACGGGGAATTTCCGCGGAGTATGTCCGATTTTAAACCGGGCGTTGGCTTATTTCCGATACGCTTCGGCATTGCCGTGGGTTTTTCGTCACGGTGCTCAAAGGCGCGATACTTGCGAATCGTGATGGTTTGAGCATGCTGATGAAAAATGACGACATTGCCGCAGAGTACAGTATCCGGACCTTTCCCTGGGAAGGATGCCGAGGAAGTAACATGTTATGCAGAAGCGAGAGCTTTGACCCGGAATTTGTTTCCGGTTTATAAAATCGGGAGGGTTGAAACACCCGGGTCGGTTTTCAAATTTTGCGTTGCCCGCCAATATTTAAGGAGGCAAAAAAATGGCAGTTAAGGGAAAAATCAGAATCAGACTTAAGGGCTATGATCACACTCTTGTTGACAAGTCAGCAGAAAAGATCGTAGAGACCGCTAAGAGAACAGGCGCCGAAGTATCAGGCCCCGTTCCCCTTCCCACAGAGAAGGAAGTAGTCACAATCCTTCGTGCAGTTCATAAGTACAAGGACAGCCGTGAACAGTTTGAGCAGAGAACACACAAAAGACTCATCGACATTATCAGACCCTCAGCTAAGACAGTTGAAGCTCTGACAGGTCTTGAGCTTCCCGCAGGCGTTGAAATCGAAATTAAACTTTAATCGGTTTTGACAAGTGCAGGTCAAGTTGACCGAAAGGCCAACCAATAACCAAAGGAGGATGCAAATATGCAGAAAGCAATCATCGGCAAGAAGATCGGTATGACACAGATCTTCGATGAAAAGGGAAACGTAATTCCCGTAACAGTAGTTGAAGCAGGCCCCTGCAACGTTGTTATGAAGAAGACAATCGAAAACGACGGTTATGAAGCAGTTCAGCTCGGCTTCGGCGATGTTAAAGTTCAGCGCGTAAACAAGCCCATGCTCGGTCATTTCAAGAAGAATGACGTTGCTCCCAAGAAGACCCTCAAGGAGTTCAGATTTGACGACGTTAACGCATTCAACATCAATGACACCATCACAGCAGACATCTTTGCAGCAGGCGATAAGGTAGACGTTATCGGTACCAGCAAAGGTAAGGGCACAGCGGGTGCCATCAAGAGATGGAACTTCTCAAGACTTAAAGAGTCACACGGTACAGGTCCCGTTGCAAGACACGCCGGTTCACTGGGCGCTTGCTCCGATCCCTCAAGAGTTTACAAGGGAAAGAAGCTTGCAGGTCACCTGGGCTGTGAAAGAGTTACAATCCAGAATCTTACAGTAGCTAAGATCGACGCAGAAAACAACCTCGTTGCCATCAAGGGCGCCATCCCCGGCCCCAAGGGCGGTCTCGTTGTTATCCGCGACGCCAAGAAAGCATAAGGAAAGGAGTAGAAAATAATGCCTACAGTATCAGTATTTGACATGACAGGTAATAAGGTTTCCGACCTTGAGCTTAACGAAAGCATTTTCGGAATCGAACCCAGCATTCCTGCTATGCATCTCTGCGTAGTAGCTTATCTTTCCAATCAGCGTCAGGGCACACAGTCTACCCTTACCAGATCAGAAGTAAGCGGCGGCGGCAAGAAGCCCTGGAAACAGAAGGGTACAGGCCGCGCAAGACAGGGTTCAACCAGAGCTCCCCAGTGGTATCACGGCGGTATCGCTCTCGGTCCCAAGCCCCGCAAGTATCACAAGGACGTAAACAAGAAGGTAAGAAGACTTGCTATCAAGTCAGCTCTTTCCGCTAAGGTTGCAGACGAAGAACTCATCGTTCTCGACTCCCTTAAGCTTGATGCAATCAAGACCAAGGAAATGGTTAAGGTTGTTAACGCTCTTGAAACAGGCAAGAAGGTTCTCTTCGTACTGCCCGAGAAGGACGATATCATTTACCGTTCAGCTCGCAACATCGCAGGCGTTAAGACAACTCTTGCAAGCACACTCAACGTTTACGATCTTCTCAACTGCGACACAGTTGTAGTTGTTAAGGATGCAGTAAGCAAGATCGAGGAGGTATATGCATGAGCAAGGCAGCACAGGATATCATCCTTCGTCCCGTAATCACTGAAAACAGTATGGACGGCATCGCAGACAAGAAGTACACCTTCATCGTTGCCAAGGATGCAAACAAAATCGAAATCGCTCAGGCAGTTGAAACTCTTTTCGGCGTTAAGGTAGCAAAGGTCAACACAATCAACGTTGACGGTAAGCTCCGCAGATACGGCCGTTTCGAGGGTTATACAGCTTCCAAGAAAAAGGCAATCGTTACTCTTACAGAAGATTCCAAGACCATCGAATTCTTCGACGGAATGATGTAATTAAATCTGTAAAACAATAATAAACCAATAAACTATATTAACCGGGCGGTAAGGTATGGAGTAAGATAATTACTCCGCAAAGCCGCTGATAGGAGATTAGTAAAATGTCTATTAAGTTTTATAAGCCGACAACAAACGCAAGACGTAATATGTCGGTAACAGATTATTCCGAGCTTTCAAAGGTTGCTCCCGAAAGAAGTCTTCTTGTTTCACTCAAGAAGAACAGCGGCCGTAACAGCTACGGAAGAATCACAGTTCGTCACAGAGGTGGCGGCGTTCGCACAAAGTATCGTGTAATCGATTTCAAGAGAGACAAAATCGGTGTATCCGCAACAGTTGAGAGCATTGAATACGATCCCAACCGTTCAGCATTCATCGCACTCCTCAAGTATGAGGACGGCGAAAAGAGATACATCCTTCAGCCCGTAGGTCTTAAGGTTGGCGACACCGTAATGGCAGGTCCCGACGCAGACATCAAGGCAGGTAACGCTCTCGCACTCAAGAACATCCCCGTTGGTACTATCGTACACAACGTTGAGCTCACCCCCGGCAGAGGCGGCCAGCTTGCAAGAGCAGCAGGCAACAGCGCTCAGCTCATGGCTAAGGAAGGCATCTACGCTCTCCTTCGTCTTCCCTCAGGTGAACTTCGTAACGTAAGCGCTGACTGTATGGCTACTATCGGCCAGGTTGGCAACATCGACCATGAAAACGTTAAGATCGGTAAGGCCGGTCGTAAGCGTCACATGGGCTGGAGACCTACCGTTCGCGGTTCTGTAATGAACCCCAATGACCACCCCCACGGCGGTGGTGAAGGTAAGGCCCCCATCGGCAGACCCGGTCCTGTTACCCCCTGGGGCAAGCCCGCTCTCGGTTACAAGACCAGAAAGACAAAGAAACCGTCCGACAAGCTTATCGTAAAGCGTCGTAACGACAAATAAGTGAAAGGAGCAGATAATAATGGGCAGAAGCGTTAAAAAAGGACCTTTTGTGCAGCCTAAACTGCTCGAAAGAGTTCAGGAAATGAATAAGGCCGGTGAAAAGCAGGTTCTCAAGACCTGGAGCCGTTCCTCAACAATCTTCCCCGACTTTGTCGGCCACACATTTGCAGTTCACGACGGACGCAAGCATGTTCCTGTATATGTAACAGAGGATATGGTTGGCCATAAGCTCGGTGAGTTTGCACCTACAAGAACCTTCAGAGGTCATGCAGGTTCAAAGACATCCAATAACGGTAAATAATTCGGTGAAAGGAGTGTATAACAATGTCAGATAAGGAAATGATGAGCGTGCCTACCGCAACAGCCAAGGCCACTTACATCCGTATTGCTCCTCGTAAGGTTCAGATAGTTCTTGATTTAATCAGAAACCAGCCTGTTGAGAAAGCAATGGCAACTCTCAAGTACACACCCAAAGCCGCGTGTGAACCTTTGGAGAAGCTTTTAAAGTCAGCAATCGCAAATGCTGAAAACAACAATAACATGGACGTTGAACGTCTTTATGTTGCAGAATGTTCCGTAAGCCAGGGTCCCACTCTCAAGAGAATCAGACCCAGAGCTCAGGGCAGAGCATTCAGAATCAATAAGAAAACATCACACATCACCCTTGTACTCAAGGAAATGGAATAATACGAAGAGGAGGTTAAACAATGGGACAGAAAATTAATCCTACCGGTCTCAGAATCGGTGTTATTAAGCCCTGGGAATCACGTTGGTACGCAGATCCCACAAAGTTTGGCGATACTCTCGTAGAGGACTATAAACTTCGTGAGTACCTCCTTGAGAAGCTTGCTCCCGCAGGTGTTCCCAAGGTAGAAATCGAACGTGATGCCAAGAGAGTATATGTTCACATTCACTGCGCAAAGCCCGGTATGGTTATCGGCAGACAGGGCGCAGAAATCGAGAAGCTGAAGGCAATTTGCTCAAAGATGCTCGGTGGTAAGGAAGTTTCCCTTAACATCGTTGAAATCAAGCAGCCCGACCTCAATGCACAGCTTGTTGCAGAGAGCATCGCTTCCCAGATCGAAAGAAGAATTTCTCACCGTCGTGCAATCAAGCAGGCAATCGGCCGCACAATGAAGCTCGGCGCAAGAGGAATCAAGATTCAGTGTTCAGGTCGTCTCGGCGGTCGTGAAATCGCCGGCTCCGAAACATATCATGAGGGTACAATTCCCCTTCAGACCATCCGTGCAGACATCGACTACGGTTTCACAGAGGCAAAGACAACCTACGGCCGTATCGGCGTTAAGGTATGGCTTTACAGAGGCGAAGTTCTTCGCGAGGCAAGACCCGGCAGAAGAGATAACGCCCGCCCCAGAAGACGTAAAGAAGGAGGTAACCAGTAATGCTTTTACCGAAGCGTGTTAAGTACCGCAGAGTACAGAGAGGCAGACTCAAGGGTAAAGCAACAAGAGGCAATAAAATCGCTTACGGCGATTACGGTCTCGTAGCCCTTGAACCCGCATGGATTACCTCAAACCAGATTGAAGCAGCCCGTGTAGCTATGACCAGATACATCAAGCGTGGCGGCCAGGTTTGGATTGATATATTCCCCGATAAGCCCATCACAGAGAAGCCCGCCGAAACCCGAATGGGTTCAGGTAAAGGTTCACCTGAGTATTGGGTAGCAGTAGTTAAGCCCGGCAGAGTTCTCTTTGAGATCAAGGGCGTTGATAAGGAGCTTGCAGCAGAAGCTATGCGTCTTGCATCACACAAGCTTCCTATCAAGACAAAGTTTGTCAGTAAAGATGAGTTAGGTGGTGAGCAGTAATGAAAGCCAGTGAAATCAGAAAACTTTCCGCGGCTGAGCTGGATGCTAAGCTTGCAGAGCTGAAAGACGAACTGTTTAAGCTTCGCTTTCAGCAGACTGTTAACCAGATCGATAACCCCATGCGTATAAGTGCCGTTAAAAAGGACATCGCTCGTATATTGACCATACAGAGAGATAACGAACTCCACGGCACAAACGCTTGAGAAAGGGAGGTTAACAGACTATGGAAAGAAACCTCAGAAAAACTCGCGTTGGTATAGTTACCAGCGACAAGATGGATAAGACTGTAGTAGTTTCCGTTAAGGACAGAGTCAGACATCCTCTCTACAAGAAAATCGTTAACAACACATATAAACTTAAAGCCCATGACGAAAATAACGAATGCGGCATCGGCGACAAAGTTCTCGTTATGGAGACCCGTCCTCTTTCCAAGGATAAGAGATGGCGTGTAGTCGAAATCATTGAAAAGGCAAAATAATTTTGCCCGTTATGTAAGGAGGAAAACACCGTGATACAGCAACAGAGTTACCTCAAAGTAGCCGACAACACCGGCGCGAAGGAAATTATGTGCATTCGCGTTCTCGGCGGTTCCGGCAGAAGGTACGCTAATATCGGCGACGTTGTTGTTGCTTCAGTTAAAAAAGCAGCACCCGGCGGCGTAGTTAAAAAAGGCGAAGTAGTAAAGGCTGTTGTAGTTCGTACAGCAAGCGGACTTCGTCGTGAAGACGGTACTTACATTCGCTTTGATGAGAATGCAGCCGTCATTATTAAGGATGACAAGAACCCCAAGGGCACTCGTATCTTTGGGCCGATAGCAAGAGAGCTTCGTGAGAAGGATTATACAAAGATTCTTTCACTCGCTCCCGAAGTACTTTAATCGGAGGTGCGATGATGAATAAGGTTCATGTTAAGACAGGCGACGAGGTCGTCGTAATCAATGGTAAATACAGAGGCAAGAGAGGCAAGGTTATGCAGGTAAGCCCCTCCGAAGGTAAGGTCATCGTTGAAGGCGTTAACATCGTTAAGAAGCATGTTAAGCCCAAAAAGATGGGTGAGCCCGGCGGAATCATCGAGGCTGAAAGTGCTCTCTATGCCGATAAGGTTCAGCTGATTTGCCCCAAGTGCGGCAGACCCACCAGAACCGGCAGCAAAATCGTAGACGGCAAGAAGGTTCGCACTTGCAAGAAGAGCGACTGCCTTGCAGAGTTTTAATAGAGGAGGAAACAACAAATGGCAGCAAGATTAAAAGAAATGTATGTCAATGAAGTTGCACCTGCTCTTATGAAGAAGTTCGAGTACAAGAGCGTCATGCAGATTCCCAAGCTTGACAAGATCGTTATCAACGTAGGCGCAGGCGAAGCCAAGGAAAATTCCAAGGTTCTCGACGCCATCGCTTCAGATCTTATGCAGATTACCGGTCAGAAGCCCGTATTCTGCAAGGCAAAGAAGTCAGTTGCTAACTTCAAGCTTCGTGAAGGCATGGTAATCGGTGCTAAGGTTACCCTCAGAGGCGACAGAATGTATGAGTTCCTTGACAGACTCTTCAATCTGGCACTTCCCAGAGTTCGTGACTTCAGAGGAATCAATCCCAATTCCTTTGACGGCAGAGGTAACTACTCACTCGGTATCAAGGAACAGCTTATATTCCCTGAAATCGATTACGATAAGATTGACAAGGTCAGAGGTATGGACATCTGCTTTGTAACAACCGCAAACACAGACGAAGAAGCTCGCGAGCTGCTCACACTTATGGGCGCTCCCTATGCTAAGTAAGGAGGGAAAACCGTGGCTAAGACATCACAGAAAGTCAGACAGGCTCGTCCTGCAAAGTTTTCAACAAGAGAATATAGCAGATGTAAGATCTGCGGCAGACCTCATTCCTATCTTCGCAAGTATGGCGTATGCCGTGTTTGCTTCAGAGAGTTGGCACATGCAGGTCAGATCCCCGGCGTTAAGAAAGCAAGTTGGTAATTGAGCAATTGCAAAGGAGGTAAACAGTATGCAAATTACTGATTCCATCGCTGATATGCTTACACGTATCCGTAATGCGAATGCGGCAAAGCATGACACAGTGAAAGTTCCCGCATCCAACATGAAGAAGGCGATTGCTCAGATTCTTGTTGATGAGGGTTATATAAAGAGTTTCAAGGTTGAGGACGACGGTAAACAGGGCGTTATCGAAATCGCTCTTAAGTACGGTCCCAATAAGTCTCAGGTAATCACCGGTCTTCGCAGAGTTTCAAAGCCCGGTCTGAGAATTTACACAGACGTTGAGAATATGCCCAAGGTTATGAAGGGTATCGGCATTGCCATCCTCTCAACATCTAAAGGTGTTATGACCGATAAGGACGCTCGCAAAGCCAACGTAGGCGGCGAAGTTCTTGCATTTATTTGGTAAGGAGGTTCCATCAGTATGTCACGTATAGGCAGAATGCCCATAGTTATTCCCGCCGGTGTTGATGTTACAGTTGAAGGCAACCTTGTTACCGCAAAGGGCCCCAAAGGCACCCTTTCCTGCAACATTCATCCCAACATCACCGTTGAGAAGGACGGCAACACCATTAAGGTTACCCGCCCCAACGATGACAAAGAAAACAGATCACTTCACGGTCTTTCAAGAACTCTTATCGCCAACATGATTACCGGCGTTAACGAGACCTTCAAAAAGGAACTCGAGATTAACGGTATCGGTTATCGTGCAGAGGCAAAGGGCAATGTTCTTACCATGAAAATCGGTTACTCCCACGATGTTGTTATGACAGCACCCGAAGGCGTAAACGTAGAAGTACAGAACAATACAAAGATCATAATCTCTGGTGCCGACAAGCAGAAGGTCGGTCAGTTTGCAGCCAATGTCCGTGAGAAGCGTCCTCCCGAACCCTACAAGGGCAAGGGTATCAAATATGCCGAAGAGCATATTCGTCGTAAGGAAGGCAAAGCCGGCAAGGGCGGTAAATAATAACAGTAGAATAAGGAGTGAAATAAAATGGTTAATAGACCGGACAGCAAGAAGGCAAGACAGCATCGCCATAAGAGAGTCCGCGGTAAGATCTCCGGTACTGCTGCATGTCCTCGTCTTAATGTTTTCCGTTCCCTCCAGCACATCTACGCTCAGCTGATTGATGACGTCAACGGTGTTACACTCGCTGCCGCTTCAACAGTAGAGAAGGATTTTGAGGAATACGGCGGAAACAAGTCCGCAGCTCACAAGGTGGGCGAAATTATCGCAAAGCGCGCTGCTGAAAAGGGTATCACAGAATGTGTATTCGATCGCGGCGGTTACGTATATCACGGCCGTGTACAGGAACTGGCCGAAGGCGCCCGTGAAGGCGGCCTCAAATTCTGAGAAAGGAGAAATTATTTATGGCTAAGATTGACGCATCAGCATACGAGCTTACCGAGCGCGTAGTTGCTATCAACCGTGTATCAAAGACTGTAAAGGGCGGCCGTATTATGAAGTTCTCCGCTCTCGTAGTTGTCGGTGACGGCAACGGCATCATCGGTTTTGGTCTCGGCAAGTCAGGTGAAGTTCCTGACGCTATCCGCAAGGGTATTGAAGATGCCAAGAAGAACCTCATGCAGGTTTCTCTTAAGGGCACAACAATTCCTCACGAAATCATCGGCAAGTTTGGCGCAGGCGTAGTTCTGCTCAAGCCCGCTGCTCCCGGTACCGGCGTTATCGCAGGCGGCCCCGTTCGTGCCGTTGTTGAAACCGTAGGTATCAAGGATATCCGTACAAAAGCTCTTCGTTCAAACAATCCCTGCAACGTAGTAAGAGCTACCATCGACGGACTTTCAAAGCTTCGCAACGTTGAAGAAGTTGCCGCTATCCGCGGTAAGTCCGCTAAGGAAATTTTAGGTTAAGGAGGGCGCAAAAATGGCAGATTTACAGGTAAAGCTTGCTAAAAGCTTAATCGGTTCCACAAAGCCCCAGATTGCGACCGCCAAGGCACTTGGTCTTCACAAAGTAGGTGACGTTTCGGTTCAGCCCGATAACGCAGCTACTCAGGGAAAGATCAGAAAGCTTGCTCATCTTCTTGAGGTAAGTGAAGCCAAAGGAGGTGCAAACTAATGAAGTTGCACGATCTCGCACCCGCAGCAGGTTCAACAAAAGCTAACAAGCGTATCGGCCGTGGTCCCGGTTCAGGTCAGGGTAAGACCGCCGGCAAAGGTCATAAGGGTCAGTTAGCACGTGCAGGCAGAGGCCAGCGCGCAGGTTTTGAAGGCGGTCAGATGCCCCTTCAGAGAAGAATTCCCAAAAGAGGATTCAACAACATTTTTGGCACTGAGATGGCTATCGTAAACATAGCTACTCTTGACAAAGCTTTTAATGACGGCGATGTAGTAACAACTGAAGCTCTTCTTGAGAAGAGAATTATCAGAAAAGAACTTGACGGCGTTAAGGTCTTAGGTCAGGGCGAAATCACGAAGAAGCTCACCGTTCAGGCAAATGCTTTTTCAGAAAGTGCTAAGTCTAAGATTGAACAGGCCGGAGGAAAGGCTGAGGTGATCTGATGTTCCAGACCATTGCTAACGCTTGGAAGGTAGCTGATCTGAGAAAAAAGATGCTCTATACATGCCTTATCGTTCTGATTTTCAGAATCGGTTCCGCCATCCCCGTTCCCTTCACCAACATCGGTGTTGAAGGCATCGTGGATCCGAGCCAGGGTACGTTCATGAACTACCTTTCAATGATGACAGGTGATGCATTCAACTATGGTACCATATTCGCAATGTCAATCACCCCCTACATCAACAGTTCAATTATTATGCAGCTGCTCGCAGTTGCTATTCCCGCTCTTGAAAGACTTCAGCAGGAAGGCGAGGAGGGTCGTAAGAAGATTGCTTCCATCACCCGATTCGTTACCATCGTACTCGGTCTTCTTCAGAGTACCGCATATTTCTTCTACCTGAGAAGCAAGAATTTCGTTACTCCCGCAGGTCTTACGGGTTTTGCGGCATTCTTCCAGGCAGTCACAATCATCGCCTGCTTCACCGCAGGTACAGCCCTTATCATGTGGCTTGGTGAGAGAATCAACGAAAACGGCATCGGCAACGGTATTTCAATCATCCTTTTCGCCGGTATCGTTTCAAGAATTCCCACTCTCATCACTTCTCTTTACGGTCCCAAGAACGGTTACATCGCACACGGCGGCGCTTACTACGTAGTAACTCCCCTCATCGGTGTAATGCTTATCCTTATGATTGCTTATATCGTTTGGATGGACAATGCTGATAGAAGAATTCCCATCAACTATGCAAAGAGAGTTGTAGGCCGTAAGATGTACGGTGGTCAGAACACCCATATGCCCATCAAGGTAAATATGTCCGGTGTTATGCCCATCATCTTCGCTTCATCAATTCTTTCAGTTCCTCCCACGGTTCAGATGTTTATTTCAGCTGACAAAATCAGCAACAGCAAGTTCCTTACAGGATTCTTCAAGCTCTTTACATCAGACCACTGGGCTTACGCAATTATCTATTTCGTATTCATTATTGCTTTTGCATACTTCTATGCAAGCATTCAGTACAACCCCATTGAAATGTCCAAGAACATCCGTGAGAACGGCGGTTCCGTTCCCGGTATCCGTCCCGGTGAGCCTACGGCAAGATACATCGGCAAGATCATCAACAGAATCACCCTTCTCGGTGCTCTGCTTCTGAGTATTGTCGCTCTTGTTCCCATTATCGTATCTCAGATCGGTAAGGCAACTCTCCCCAACGGACTTAACGTTTCACTCGGCGGTACATCAATCATCATTCTTGTCGGTGTTGCTCTTGAAACAGTAAAGCAGCTCGAAAGCCAGATGATGATGAGACACTACAAGGGCTTCCTTGATTGATGAAGTCCCGGACAGAGATGTCCACCAAACGGAGGATCAGCATGATAGTGCTTAAAACAAGCAGTGAGATTGAGCAGATGAAAGAAGCCTGCAAAATCGCTGCCGGTGCATTAAAAGCGGCGGGTGAAGCTGTGGAACCCGGAGTTTCATCGGCGTACATCGATAAAATTGCCCGTGATTATATAGTTAAACACGGAGCAAAGCCCACCTTTTTGGGCTATAACGGTTATCCCGCTGCATCATGCGTTTCCATAAATGACACGGTTATTCATGGTATTCCCAGCAAAAGTCAGATAATCAAAGCCGGCGATATCGTCAGCATTGATGTCGGAGCAACCTTTAAGGGCTATGTCGGAGATAATGCCGCGACATTTGCGGCAGGGGAAATATCTCCTGAAGCACAGCGGCTGTGCGACACCACCAGAGAAAGTCTTTACGAAGGCATAAAGATGGCGGTCGCAGGCGGCAGACTCGGCGACATCGGCTCTACAATCCAGAGGTATTGCGAGGAAAGGGGCTTTTCCGTCGTTCGCGAATACACCGGTCACGGTGTGGGAAAAGTTATGCATGAAGACCCAAGCGTACCCAATTACGGCACACCGGGTAGAGGTGTGCGCCTGCTCCCCGGCATGACAATAGCCATTGAGCCCATGATAAATCAGGGCGGTGCAGGAATCAGGCAGTTGCCTGACGGTTGGACTGTCAAAACCAGAGACGGCAAATTATCAGCCCATTTTGAGCATACGATAGCCATCAGTTCAAATGGTCCCGTTATTCTTACAATGATATAAGGAGAAACGGTATGCTTGAAAGAGGCACGGTAGTAAGAAGTCTTGCAGGCAGAGACAGTAACCGTTTGCTTGCGGTAATGCAGGCAGACGAAAAATCAGTTCTCGTCTGTGACGGCAAAGAACGTCCCATTGACAGGCCAAAAAAGAAAAACCTCCGCCACGTTGAAGCAACGGGCATCACCCTCAGCGGAGATTCCCTCGCTACAAACAGAGCTCTTAAAAAAGCGCTGAAAGAGGCGGAAACCGAAATTAACTGCAACAATTAGGAGGTTATTATGTCTAAGCAGGACATGATCGAAATTGAAGGTACAGTTATCGAAGCGTTACCGAATGCGACCTTTCAGGTTGAGCTCGGAAACGGACATAAGATAATGGCACACATTTCCGGTAAGCTCAGAATGAATTACATTCGTATTCTTCCCGGAGACAAAGTGACAGTTGAAATGTCGCCTTACGACCTTACAAAGGGCCGTATCACATGGCGATCAAAGTAAAATACAAGGAGGTATTCTAATATGAAAGTCAGACCTTCTGTTAGGAAAATGTGCGAAAAATGCAAGATAATCAAGCGCAAGGGAAAAGTAATGGTAATCTGTGAAAATCCCAAGCACAAACAGCGTCAGGGTTAATCCCGACGAAACCAATTTTATTGGAGGTGTAACTGACAAATGGCGCGTATATCAGGTGTCGACCTTCCCAGAGACAAGCGAATTGAAATCGCTCTTACTTATGTCTACGGTATCGGTCGTAAAACAGCAAGCGACATTATAGCAGCAACCGGCATAGATCCTGACCTCA
>JAKSQQ010000016.1 GCA_024404015.1 Clostridia bacterium | reverse complement strand
TATCAAGAAGCGCTTTGTCCCTTTCGGGTGTATCTCTGAAGGTGGGTGCGTAAAGCACAAGCTTTTTTCCCTTGCAATGGGGAAAATCGTTGTAAAATTTTTCCTTCATTGCTTCGGTATCCTGCTTCTTCAACAGATAATCAAGTCTCGGAGAGCCGAGGGGAAGTACCTTTTCTCTGTTCGCTCCGAAGGCATCGGCATAGATATCTCTTACATTTTCCGACGTGCAGGTGATATAGGTCAGCTTTTCTGTGCATTTTTTCAGCCGCTGTGCGGTATTTTGGTCAATATCCGTCAGCAGACCGAATTTTTTGAATGCGCCTTCACCGTGCCAAAGCTGTGTGATTATTGCTTCTTTACTGAAATGCAGGTCTGCCATAGGCATGAAATTATCGTTGAGAAAGATATATTTTGCCGAGGCGAGAATCCGTGAATCCCTCAGAAAGAACCGTATGTAGTTTTTGATTCCGCTTCTGGGTACGTTTATTCTTATTAGCTCGTATCCGCCCTTTTCTTTAAGATATTCCTCAACGGCACCCGTTGAATCGTGACTGCCGCCGGGATGGGGAGCAAGGAGTACCACTCTGTTTTCCTTTACGGGTACCACCCTGCAAATATTAAAGAACAATGCGAATATTTTATAAAATAATGTTTTCATATATTTAATAAAAAGCTCTCCTGCAGGGGAGAGCTTTGCCTGTTATTTTTCCCACTTGATGACGGTTTTGCCGAAATGACGGCTTATGTCATCCTTGAATGCCTTGTGAATATCGTCAATAGTGCGTACGGTGGTAACTTCGCCGATGATGTTTTCAAGATAAGCGGGGATAGTGGGATTTGAGGAGAGGATTTCCATGGTCCTTTCAAAATCCTTAACACCGCTTCTGCTTGAGCCGAAAAGATTAAGACCTCTTTCCAGCACCATTCTGGTGTTGATACCGATGTAGTTTTCGGAAACACCCATAAGTCCTACGGAGCCCTCGGGATTGATATGGTCTATAATCTGTGATATTGCGGAGCGTGATGCTTCACCGCCTACGCATTCAAATGCGTGGTCAACCCTGAGGTCTTCGGGAATATGGTCAACGTGGAAGGTGTCGTCGGCAAAGCCGAAATACGCCAGCTTATCGTAAACCGTACCGAATATATAAAGCTTCGCATCGGGATAAAGAGCCCTCAGCATGAGTGCGGTAATGAATCCCACGTTTCCGTCGCCCCATATACCTATTGTGTCTCTGCGGCTGTGGGCGAATTTTTCAAATCTTGATACCGCGTGAACGGCAACGCTGATAAGCTCCGAGAAGGAGGCGACCTTGAGGTCGATACCGTCGGGTACTCTTACAAGACGATCAGGGCTGATATCAATGTAATCACGGAGAAATCCGTCATATCCGCTGGAGCAGAAATGACTTGAAAGCCGATAGTTTTCCGCAATAACGTCATCATCCTCTGTGGGGGTGTTGGGAACGGGTACCACTATTTCACCGGGCTTGAAATTGCCGGTGGGGTCGGAGATTACTTTTGCCACACATTCGTGGATAAGTGCCATGGGAAGCTTCGCTTTAAGGGCTTCCTTGCTTCTGTTGCCGAGATAATATCTCTGGTCTGCTTTGCAAACAGACATATATAACGGTCTTAACAGCACGCAGTCCTTAATATCCGGCTGTGTGCAGGCAACGTCAATCATTCCGGGAGCAACCAGTCTGTAAACCTGATTAATCATCTGAATCCTTACCTTTCAGAAGTGTATTTGCAACCTTCATATCGTACGGATAAGTGATTTTTATATTGAAAACCTCGCCCTTTACCATATAGACGGGCTTGTTTTTGATTGTGTAAATCTTGCAGGCATCCGTAAGAATACTCTTTTCTTCATCTGTAAGGGAATCAATAACGGTTCTCAGTTCCTTGAGCTTGAAGGACTGGGGTGTCTGTCCCTGATACATCTTGCTTCTGTTGGGAATTGAAGAAATGAAATCACCGTCTTCGCTTTCAACAATGGTATCGGTTGCGGGAATAACCGTATCGGTTGCACCGTATTTTATTGCCATATCAACGTTTTCCTCAATGATTCTGTGAGTGAGGAAGGGACGTACCGCATCGTGAGTAACGATAACGGTGTCATCGTCAACTTCATAGTTTTTCTCTATGAATTCAATGGCATTTTCAAGGGTACCGTTTCTGGTTTCGCCACCCTCGATAACGGTTATTTTTTTGCCGTCGGGCAGATTTCTCTTAATGAGGTCTTTTGTGTGAGCTACCCAGGGCTTGGGGCAGAGAACGATAATTTCGTCAATGCGGTCGTTCACAAAGAATTTTTCAACCGTATGGATTATTATGGGCTTTGAGCCCAGCTCAAGATATTGCTTGGGAGTGTCCGAATTACCCATGCGGCTTCCCTTTCCGCCTGCGAAAATTGCTGCAAATACCATAATCTATTCTCCTTATTTTTTACCTGCGTTTGTCATTTCAACGTATTGGTCACAGATTTCCTTTGCGTCTCCCTGTGCGATTATTTTACCGTGGTCAAGTATGATTGCCTTGTTGCAGATGTTAAGCACCTGATCAACGTTATGGGAAACGAAAAGTACGGTTACGCCTTTATCAAAAAGTGAAATAATCTTTTTTTCACTCTTTTTTCTGAATTTTGCATCGCCTACCGAAAGGACCTCGTCAAGTATCAGTATTTCGGGGTCAACGGCTGAAGCAATGGCAAAACCCAGTCTTGCCTTCATACCCGAGGAGTAATTCTTGACAGGCACGTTGATGAAATCCTTCAGTTCTGAAAATTCAACGATTTCGTCGTATTTTTCCTGAATGAATTTCCTTGAATAACCCATTGTGGCACCGTAAAGGAAAATGTTTTCCTTGCCGGAATAATTCATGTCAAATCCGGCACCGAGCTCAATCATGGGGGCGATTATGCCGTGGGTTTCCACCGTTCCCTCCGTGGGCTTGAGTACGCCGGCTATTACCTTGAGCATTGTTGATTTACCTGCTCCGTTAAAGCCGAGGATACCCACTCTGTCACCCTTTTCAACTCTGAGATTTATGTTTTTAAGGGCCCAGAATTCATTGTAGTGAAGCTTGTGAGTTACAAGCTTGATAAAATATTCCTTGAGATTGTCAACCTTTTCACTATTGAGGTTGAACAGCATACTCATGTTTTTTATTTCTATTGCGGGCTTACTCATTTTTATCCCTCTGAATCATATATGAAGAATGAATTTATCCTGCTTTTTGTAGAAAGCAATAACGCCGATAATCAGCATGACCGCGGCAAAGCCCAGAGAATATTCAAGGTGATGTATATTGAACATCTTGCCGTAAAGTACGCAGCAGCGGAACATTTCCGTTATTGAGTACATGGGATTTGCCAGCATTACGTAAGCAAAGAGCTCACTGTCGATTTTGAGCGAGTCTATTCTGTAAACTATGGGGGTCATGTAGAAAAGCAGCAAGCAGAATACCTCGTAAAGGTAGTCTATATCCTTAAAGAATACGTCAAGGGTACTCAGTATCAGTCCCACGCCGATTGAAAGCAGGAACAGAATGATAAGAGGAACAAATACGAGAAGCATATAGGGAGTAATGTGAGGCATCATTTCCGCATATTCGGGGTTTACAGTACCTCTGATGACATAAAATGCTATGAAGCATACCAGCACCAGCAGGGAAATGCAGAAGGTAACGAAGGTTGACGAAACGTTTGCAAGGGGATAGATGTATTTGGGAACGTAAACCTTCTTGATTACGCTTGCACTGTTTCTGACGGAACGCATTGCTCTTTTTGTACTCTGGGAATAAAACTCATAAAGCAGGCGGCCGCACAGCAGGTAAATGGGATAATTTACAACACCGCTGTTTGACTTGCCGAATACATTGCCGAAAATGAACACAAGCACGAGGGTGGTCATCAGCGGCTGAAGGAAGGTCCATACGATTCCCAGCGCAGAGTCACGGTACTGAAGCTTGATGTTTTTTCTGACTATCTCATACAGAAGATATCTGTATTTATAGAAATTCTTCAGATACTTTTTCATCATTTTCTCCGTTATTTTATGCCCCATTTGGCATAGTACTTAAACATGGATTCAATCTGAATCTTTTTAAGCTTGAAATTCTTTTTAGATTCTCTTCCCCATTCGTGATAGACGGTGGCGAAGGGATAATACAGCACCTTGCTGACTTTGTTTACCTTTCTTGTCAGATCGCAGTCCTCAAAATACATGAAATATCTGCTGTCAAATCCGCCTAACTCCTTGAAGAGCTTTGTGCGGATAAACATGAAGCAGCCGGTAGCATTTTCAATTTCCTGTATCTGTGTAAGGTCACAGTCAAGCATGGCATATCGGCTTAAAATCTTTCCGGGGTCTTTTCCTCTCATGCGGCTTGCCACCAGGTAATAGGGCCTGGGATTTCTCTTTCCCAGTATCTGAGGATTGCCCGAGGGGAAGCGAATTTCCGGAGAGAGCATACCCACCTCGGGGTGCTCTTCAAGATAAGAAGCCATATTTGATATAACATCGTCTCTGATTGTAATATCGGGATTGATTATTACGTGATAATCGGAGTCAAGGGAATCCGCAATGTAATTGTGACCTGCTCCGAATCCCAGATTCTTACCGGTTTCGATAAGTTCAATCTGAGGATAATTTTCTTTAAGAAAAGCGACCGTTCCGTCTGTGGAGCCGTTATCTACGGCATACAGATGAAAGTCGCAGGCTGTATATTTCAGCAGGGAATCAACGGCATTGCCGATGGTCCTCATGTTGTTGTATGTAACGATACAGCCGGTAACCTTTATAGCCATTTTATTTATCCTTTCCGGGATGAAATAAGGCAGCTTATCATATCAAGACGAAATCTGATTTTTTCTCCCAATGAGGTACCGCCTCCCGTAACGTTGTCACCGTGACGGCGCCACAGCATAAGGGGCTCTTCTATAAGAGATATTCCGTAACCCTTTTTGATTGCAAGTAATGCAATCCACCAGTCGTGCATGGGCAATTTTTCGGGGAAGGGGAGACATTTCTGAATAAGCTCTTTTTTGAAAGCCATGCAGCAGCCGACGTAAGAGTTGCGTATCAGATTTCTCGTGAAGCTGCAATCGGGGTGATACATATCAAAACAGGTTTCGTTCAGGGAATTAAGCTCGCCGTCGGTAATCGAAGCGTTATGAAGCACAAGAGCTTTTCCCTTTTCAATTTCCGCCATTACGGTACTTACCTTGTTTTCAAGCCATACGTCGTCCTGGTCACTGAGGAAGATTACGTCTCCCTTACAGTGATTCAGAGCGTTTTCAAAATTTTTTACAACGCCCTTTCCGGGACCTTCAACGTATTTGATGCGACTGTCCGTAAGTTCCGCAACTGCCCCACGGGTAAGACCGGAGGGCAGATCATCGGAAACTATTATTTCGTCATCCTCTCCCAGCTGTGACAGTATGGAGAGGAGCTGTTCTTTAATGTATTTCTCACCCTTGTAAGCGGCAAGAGCAACCGATATTTTCATATCAGTAAAGCTTTGCGCCTGCGGGAATGTGATTGTCTACCATGAGCAGGTGGAGCTTTTCCTCTCCCTCTTCTTCATGGACTGCGCTCAGAAGCATACCGCAGGAATCAATGCCCATCATTGCTCTGGGAGGCAGGTTGACAATGGCGATAAGTGTCTTGCCTACAAGCTCTTCGGGCTCATAGAATTTATGAATACCGCTGAGAATTGTACGGTCTGTGCCTGTACCGTCATCAAGTGTGAACTGAAGGAGCTTATTACTCTTTTTAACAGCTTCGCAGGCCTTAACCTTTACTGCACGGAAATCGGATTTTGAGAATGTATCAAAATCAACCGCATTTTCAAAGAGGGGTTCGATAACAACCTTGGAGAAGTCGATGACCTCGGGCTTTTCCTCAACTGCCTCTTCCTTTTTGCCGGATGCGTCAAGTGATTTCATTGTGGGGAAGAGAAGTACGTCTCTGATTGCCTGGGAATCGGTAAGCAGCATTACCATTCTGTCAATGCCGTAACCGATACCGCCTGTGGGAGGCATACCGTATTCAAGAGCCGTAAGGAAGTCCTCATCTGTGGTGTTGGCTTCTTCATCACCCTGGGAAAGGAGAATTTCCTGAGCTCTGAAACGCTCTCTCTGGTCGATGGGGTCATTAAGCTCGGAGTAGGCGTTTGCCATTTCCCAGCCGTTCATGAAAAATTCAAATCTCTCTACGTATTCGGGATTTTCGGGTTTCTTCTTCGTAAGGGGAGAAATCTCAATGGGGTGGTCCATGATGAATGTGGGCTGGATAAGATGCTCCTCTACGAATTCCTCAAAGAAGAGATTGAGAATGTCGCCCTTTGCGTGGCGTTCTTCATACTCAACGTGATGCTCGTCTGCAACCTTTCTTGCCTCTTCGAGATTATGGATATCGTTCCAGTCAACGCCGGCATATTTTTTAACGGCGTCAATCATTGTAAGTCTTTCAAAGGGCTTACCTAAATCCATTTCAATGCCATTGTAGGAAATCTTTGTGCTGCCTACAACTGTTTCGGCAAGGTGTCTGTAAAGATTTTCGGTAAGGTCCATCATGCCGTGATAATCGGTATATGCCTGGTAGAGTTCCATCAGAGTGAATTCGGGGTTGTGCCTTGTGTCAACGCCCTCGTTTCTGAATACTCTGCCGATTTCATAAACTTTCTCAAAACCGCCTACGATAAGTCTCTTGAGGTAAAGCTCAAGGGAAATACGGAGCTTTACGTCCTCGTTGAGGGCATTGAAGTGGGTTTCAAAGGGTCTTGCGGAAGCACCGCCTGCATTGGGAACAAGCTGGGGTGTTTCAACCTCCATGAAGCCCTGTGCATCAAGGTACTTTCTGATTTCGCTTATGATTTTTGAACGCTTGAAGAAGGTATCTCTTACCTCGGGGTTCATGATAAGGTCAAGATAACGTCTTCTGTAACGGGTATCAGTATCGGTAATGCCGTGGAATTTCTCGGGCAGGGGAAGAAGTGACTTTGAAAGGAGAGTCATTTCGGAAGCGTGAATTGAAATTTCGCCCGTCTTGGTTCTGAAGGCGTAACCCTTTACGCCGAAAATGTCACCGATATCGGACTTCTTGAATGCGGCGTAGGATTCCTCGCCCAGTGAATCCTTTGAAACGTATACCTGGATGTTGTCGTTACGGTCACGAAGATTGCAGAATGATGCCTTACCCATAACGCGCTTGAACATCATTCGTCCCGCAATGCTGACGTTGATGGGACTTGCGTCCATGATTGCTCTGCGTTCATTATAGTCATCGTTTACTGCCTGTCTTGCTTCGGCTTCCTCCATACCGTCGGTGTTGACGGGCTGTCTGCCTGCAAGAAGCTCTGTCTCGTGAGAGGTATATAATGCCTTGACTTCATCTGCGTGATGAGTCTGGTTGAATTTTGTAATTACAAAGGGGTCGTTTCCCGCATCCTGAAGAGCCGTAAGCTTGTCGACTCTTATCTGACGCAGGGAGTTAACGTCCTGCTCCTCATTAACGGGTGCAGTGACCTTTTCGTCTGCCATAATCAGTTCTCCTTGTTGTATTCTGTTGAAATAACCTTCATGCTGATTACCGCACCCGAAGGAACGGTTACGTCGATAATATCGCCTGCTTTTTTGCCGAGAAGTGCGGAACCTACGGGGGAGTCGTCACTTACGGCGATGGTGTCTTCAAGGTCTGTTGAAGAGCCGATAAAGCATTTCATGATTTCGCCGTTATCGTCAAGGGTAACTAATGAACCGATGTGAACAACACCCTGCTCAAAGAAGTTATCGTCAACAACTTCGACTGTGTCGAGTTCAAGCTCCAACTGAGCAATATTTTCTTCAAGTCTTGCCTGGTCGTTTCTTGCTTCATCATATTCGGCATTTTCCGAAAGGTCGCCGTGTGAACGTGCTTCTTCAAGCTTCTGGGCGATATCTTCTCTTCCTTCTTTCTTGAGGTAAGCAAGCTCCTTCTGAAGTTTTTCAAACTCACTGCGGGTAATCTGTTTAGCCATAATCAAATCTCCTTTTAAGAGTAATTTCAAAAAATAATCACTATATTATATAAAAAATTACTTGAAAAGTCAATATATAAAATCGGGCAAGCGTTGCTCACCCGATTTGCTTATATGCTGCTGTCGTCATTGAATACCAACTGTAATTCTTCTTCCGTGATTTCACGGCATTCTCCTCTTTGCAGAGAGGTGTCCATCTTCAGGTCGCCCACCTGAACACGGTCAAGGTTTTCAACGTGATTGCCTACGGCACACATCATTCTTTTAACCTGATGATATTTTCCTTCACGGATTTTGATTTCCGCAAAGGGAATGCCGTTTTCTTCATAGTATTTTACCTTAGCAGGCAGACATTGAGTACCGTCATCAAGGAGAATTCCTTCTTCCAGGATTTTTATTGAGTCGTCAGAAAGAGGCTTTGCCAGCTCTGCAATATAGGTTTTATAAACGTGGTGTGACGGTGACATTATTCTGTGACAGAATTCTCCGTCATCCGTTATGAGAAGCAGTCCCGTGGTGTCCCTGTCAAGCCGTCCGCAGGGGAAAAGGGAACGCCTTGCAAGCTCCGGAGGAATAAGGTCGATGACCGTTTCCTTGCGGGGATCCTCCGTAGCGGTAATCACACCCCTGGGCTTGTTCATCATAATATAGATATGGTCCTTCAGACAAAAGGTATGTCCCTGCACCGTTACGGTATCGGAAGCGGAATCAACCAGCTCCTCCGCACGGTAAATCCTGTTGCCGTTTACGGATACGACACCGTCTTTTATGAGCTGTCTTGCTTCCTTGCGGGTAACGTTGCAGTTCAGGGCTATTAACTTGTCAATCCGTTTAAGCGCCATATTATCACCACATAATTAAAACAAACGAGGCCGGTCAGAGACCGACCTCATCCTTAATTTTCAGTTACTTATGCAAGCTCTGCGAAGTACTTGATTGTACGAACCATCTGGCTTGTGTAGCTGTTCTCGTTGTCATACCATGAAACAACCTGTACCTGATAGAGGCCGTCACCGAGGTCTGAAACCATTGTCTGAGTAGCATCGAAGAGTGAACCGAACTTCATGCCGATAACGTCAGAAGAAACGATCTGATCCTCGTTGTAGCCGAAGGACTCGGAAGCAGCAGCCTTCATAGCAGCGTTGATGCCTTCCTTTGTAACGTCTGCGCCCTTAACAACAGCTGTAAGGATTGTTGTTGAACCTGTGGGAACAGGAACACGCTGAGCAGAACCGATAAGTTTGCCGTTGAGCTCGGGGATAACAAGACCGATAGCCTTTGCAGCGCCTGTTGAGTTGGGAACGATGTTAGCAGCGCCTGCGCGTGCTCTTCTGAGGTCGCCCTTTCTGTGAGGACCGTCAAGAATCATCTGGTCGCCTGTGTAAGCGTGGATTGTGCTCATGATACCGCTCTGGATGGGAGCGTAATCGTTGAGTGCCTTAGCCATGGGTGCAAGGCAGTTAGTTGTGCAGGAAGCAGCGGAGATGATCTGATCATCAGCTGTAAGAGTGTCATTGTTAACTGAGAAAACGATTGTCTTGAGGTCATTGCCTGCGGGAGCGGAAATAACAACCTTCTTTGCGCCTGCGTTGATGTGAGCCATGCTCTTATCCTTGGAGCAGTAGAAACCTGTGCATTCGAGAACTACGTCTACGTCAAGTTCACCCCAGGGGCACTTGGAAGCATCAGCTTCTGCATAAATCTTGAGAGTCTTGCCGTCAACTGTGATGGTGTTTGCATCGTCATCAGCTGTTACGGTGTGGAGACCTTCACCGATTCTGCCGCAGTAACCGCCCTGAGCGGTATCGTACTTGAGAAGGTGAGCAAGCATTGAGGGCTTGGTAAGGTCGTTGATTGCAACGATTTCATAACCTTCAGCGTCAAACATCTGACGGAAAGCAAGACGACCGATACGGCCGAAACCATTGATAGCAACTTTAACTGACATAATAATTACCTCCAAAAATGATAATCATATTTTTGACCATTGCTATTTTATCACTTTTTAACAAATTTTCAACTGCTTTTTGTGTATAATAGCAAAGTTTGTAATACTTAACAAAAATCGGCACAATAACACGAAAAAGGTGTTTTATATGCCGAATTATTTATGATACTTTCCGCCCGAGGAAATCATAAAGCTGCGGTAAATCTGCTCCAGAAGCATCACCCTTGCCAGCTGATGAGGGAAGGTCATGGGTGACATTGACAGACGAAGCTTTGCCGCCTGCTTCACCGCAGGTGAAAGTCCGTGTGAACCGCCGATTATGAAAGAAACAGTACCCGACCCCGAAAGAGCGATTTCGTTCATCTTTGAGGAGAGCTGTTCCGATGAAATCTCTTTACCCTCAATGCATAAAGCAATTATATAGTCGGATTTTCCCGTTTTCGCAAGTATTCTTTCCGCTTCTTCGTCAAGAGCGGCTTCAATCTGACTTTGATTCGGCTCTTCGGGAAGACGGCAGGGATTCAGTTCAATGATATTCAGCTTGCAGAACGCCTGAAGACGCTTTGAATATTCTGCCGAAGCACTGCGCAGATAATCCTCCTTCAGCTTGCCTATGCAAATTATGTTGATGTTCAGCATACCGTCACTCTCCCTTCAGAATGATACGGGCGCATTCAGGTCGCCTGCCACCGTCAGCTCATAATCCTTGCCCTCGGTAAATCCGCTTTCGGTAAGAGCCGCTTTCGTGGTTTCGTAAGCGAGGGAGGGAATGTTGTTTTCCTTGCTCAGATGTCCCAGTATCAGCCGAGACGTTCCGTTTCTTACAAGATGCTTTGCAAAACCCGCACACAGCTCGTTTGAAAGGTGACCGCTGTCGGATAAAATTCGCTCCTTGAGGAAATAGGGATACCCGCCCATTCTCAGCATATTTACGTCGTGATTGGATTCAAGCAGTACCAGGTCACAGCCCGTAACGGCATCTGCCACGCATTCCGTAATCGTACCCATGTCCGTTGCCACCGCAATTTTCTTCCCTTCAGACGTGATGACCTTATATCCGCAGGATTCATATGAGTCGTGAGGAGTTGAAAAGGGGATTACTCTCATGCCTGCACATTCAACGCCCTTTTCGGGAATGATGTAAGCGTTTATCGGCTTCTGAAATACTCCGTATTCGTACATTCCGTCAAGGGTACCCTTTGTGGCATATACATTTATGTTGTATCTTGACGCAAAGACTCTGACACCGTTTATGTGGTCGGAATGTTCGTGGGTAATGAAGATACCCTTGATTGACGAGGGGTCTACCCCCATGCCGTTAAGAGCGGATTCAACCTTTTTTGCGGATACTCCCACGTCAATGAGAATACCTCCCGAGGAGCACCCCACGTATGTGCAGTTTCCGCTGCTTGAACTGTAAATTGAACAGAATTTTGCCATATATGCCTCATAAAAAGACGGCTGTCCACGGAGAACAGCCGTATATTCATAATGTAATCAACCTGCGGATTCAATCTCTGAATCCGGATCCTTGCAGGTTACTCTGCGGATGTCTCCGCCTATGTTGCTGAATTTTTCCACAACGTGTTCGTATCCTCTGTCAATGTAGAGAATATCCTCGATTTCGGTGGTACCGCTTGCGGCAAGTCCGGCGATTATCATTGCCGCACCTGCTCTCAGGTCGTCTGCTCTGACGGGAGCGCCCTTAAGGGACTCAACACCGTGTATCATTGCTATCTGACCGTCAACGGTGATATTTGCGCCCATTCTCGCAAGCTGCTCCGTGTATCTGAAACGGTTTGACCAGATACTTTCGGAAACGATGCTTGTTCCCTCCGCAAGTGCAAGAAGCACCGCAAACTGGGGCTGCATATCTGTGGGGAATCCGGGATGAGGCATAGTCTTGATGTTGCATCTTCCGGGACGGCCCTTCATTGATACTTTGACAGCTTCGTCGTATTCCTCAACCTCTGCACCGCATTCAATCAGCTTTGTTGAAATTGATTCAAGATGCTTGGGAATAACGTTCTTTATGAGAACGTCACCGCCGGTGGCTGCTGCCGCAACCATGAAGGTACCGGCTTCGATCTGGTCGGGGATTATTGAATATGTACATCCGTGGAGATTTTCAACGCCGCGGATTTTAATCGTGTCAGTTCCTGCGCCTCTTATATCCGCTCCCATGGAGTTGAGGAAGTTGGCAAGGTCAACTATGTGGGGCTCCTTGGCGGCATTTTCAATTATGGTCTGCCCCTCCGCACGGCAGGCGGCAAGCATAATATTGACCGTAGCGCCTACGGAAACCACGTCAAGGTAAATGGGGGCACCGAAAAGACCGCCGGAATTTGCCTCAACTATGGCGTTATCCTCAACGGAAATTTTTGCACCCAGTAACTCAAAGCCCTTGATGTGCTGGTCAATGGGTCTGGGACCCAGATAACAGCCGCCGGGCATTGCCACTCTGGCTCTTCCGAATCTGCCGAGTAAAGCACCGATGAAATAGTAGGATGCACGCAGATATCTTGTCATATCGTGGGAAATGACGTAGGAACTGACGTGACGTGAATCTACTTCAATTGTGCTTTCATTTATAAATTTAACCTCGGCGCCGATGTGCCTGAGGGCTTTCATCATATAATTAACGTCGCTGATGGATACGGGGAGGTTTTCAATCCTGCATACGTCTCTGCAGAGAATGGAGGCGGGAATTATGGCAAGTGCCGCATTCTTTGCACCGCTGATTGTAACCTCGCCGTTAAGGGGAGTTCCACCGTTGATAATAAATTTCTCCAAAGGTTTTCCCTCTTTCACGGGCATTGTAATGCCATAGTTAGCATACACGGATATTATAACACACTAAATACGGAATGCAATACTGTTTTGAACTTTTTTAAATTTCGGCTTCGTAACGGGCTTTTTCGCTTGGTGTTTTTGCACAAAACCTTTTTCGGCATATTGCTAAAAGAGTTTTTGCACCCCGTAACGGCAGGACTTAAATGTGCAATTAGCATAAAACCGTCGGCGGTTTATGTGCATATTTATCAATGGATTCCTTTATTTCAAAGGAGACGGGGAGGAAAGCAAAATGTAAACTTATTGTGAAATTTTCTGTAAAAAACGGTAAATTTGACCTGTGTTATTGAAAAAAATGTCAATAAATCAATATTTTTACTTGCAAAATGCGTTTTGATTGTGTAAAATGTAACTTGTTATGGTGGTTATTTTGACCATTTGCACAAATCCGCGTTTACTCCAACAAACTATTGAATTGAGGAGAATATTATGTCTAACAGAATTTTTCAGGGCCTTGTTCATCAGATGCGTGATGCAGTCGGAAGAACTCTGGGTGTAATTGATGAAACAGGTACAATCGTTGCCTGCAGTGAACTCAGCAAAATAGGTGAAGTATTTTCATCCGCAGTTGATGTGTTTTCCGATAACGAGCTTCATTGTGTAAATGGATACACCTTCTGTAATTTCGGCTCACACGTTCAGGCGGACTATGCCGTTTTCGTAGAGGGTACCGATGAAATAGCAGGCAGATTTGCCACCGTTTGCTGTGTTTCGCTTGATAAACTCAAACAGTATTATGAGGAAAAATTCGACAGAGCAAATTTCATCAAAAACGTTATCCTTGATAATATCCTTCCCGGCGATATATATCTCAAGTCCATTGAACTTCGCTTCAATATGGATGCCTACCGTACCGTGCTTCTCGTAAGAGTTACGGAGCATAACGATGCGGCTATCTATGATGCCGTTGCAAATCTCTTCCCCGACAAAAATAAGGATTTCATAATAAATATAAGTGAAACCGATATTGCCATCGTTAAAGAGGTACGCGCCAATACGGATACAAAAGACCTTGAAAAGCTTGCCCGTTCCGTTTCCGATTCACTTTCAACCGAGCTTTATACCCATGTTCTCGTGGGTATCGGTACTACGGTTGAGGGTGTAAGAGATCTTGCCCGTTCCTTCAAGGAAGCACAGATTGCTCTTGAAGTAGGTAAGGTATTTGATACGGAGAAGGCAATCGTTTCATACGATAATCTCGGTATTGCAAGACTTATATATCAGCTTCCCACCACTCTCTGTGAAATGTTCCTGAGCGAAGTGTTCAAGAAGGGCTCAATTGACCGTCTTGACCATGAAACTCTCTTCACAATCCAGAGATTCTTTGAAAACAATCTTAATGTTTCCGAGACTTCAAGAAAGCTTTTCGTTCACAGAAACACTCTTGTTTACCGTCTTGAAAAGATTAAGAAGATTACGGGACTTGACCTCAGAGAATTTGACGATGCCATCGTATTCAAAGTGGCTCTCATGGTCAAGAAGTATCTTGATGCCAAACCGGTTAAATATTGATAAACGAAATCAGAGGATTTGAATCGTGATTGAATTTACTAACGTCACCAAAAAGTATGACAATAAGACCACAGCCCTGAGTGACGTCAATATCCGTATTGACAAGGGCGAGTTTGTCTTCGTTGTCGGCTCATCCGGTGCAGGTAAGAGTACCTTCCTCAAGCTTATTATGAGGGAGGAGGTTCCCACCTCGGGTACCATTACCATTGACGGATTGAACCTTAACACAATGAAAAAGAAAAACATACCCCTTTTCAGAAGAAAACTGGGTATAGTTTTCCAGGATTTCAGACTTATTCCCACCATGACCGTATTTGACAACGTTGCGTTTGCATTGCGTGTTATCGGTGTCAACGAAAAGAAAATACGCCGCAGAGTACCTTATCTGCTCAGTCTTATGGGCCTGAGTGAGAAGTCAAGGAATTACCCCAAGGAGCTTTCAGGCGGTGAGCAGCAGAGAGTTGCTCTTGCCAGAGCTCTTGCAAACGATGCGGATATCATCATCGCCGACGAGCCCACGGGTAACGTTGACCCTCAGATGAGCTACGAAATCGTTGATTTGCTTATGCGTCTTAACGAAGCGGGCAAGACCATTATCATGGTTACCCACGAGCATTCTCTCGTCAAGTGCTTTGATAAGCGTGTAATTATCCTTGAAAAGGGCACCGTTGTTTCCGACGGAAACCTTTCCGACCTTGACCAGGCATCTGCTCATATCAATCCCGCCAGCGAGATTTCCAGCTCCTATGAGGATTCTCCCGCGGCAGAGAGTTATTCTGTTTACCGTGCTGCCGCTCAGCAGCAGAAGCTTTACGGCGGTGCAGCCCCCGTTGCACCTGAGGAATACTATGAAGCGGCTCCCGTACCTTCGGTCGTTCCCGGAGCGGAAAAGACTGCTCCCGCAGAGGAACCTCAGATAGTGGAGCTTGATTTCCTCGATTCCGCGCCTGTGACAGAGGATATCTATTCCTCGTCGCAGTCAGCTCCGAACGGAGGTGAGAGCAATGACTAAAATCAAATATCTTACCAAAGAGGGCTTTAGGAATCTTGCCACAAACCGTCTTATGAGCTTTGCTTCGGTTACCGTTCTTTTCAGCTGTCTGCTCCTTGTCGGTGTTGCTTTCATGATTCTTGTCAATATCAATTCCTTTATTAACAGCGTTGAGCAGGAAAACGTTATTATGGTCTATGCGGACCTTGAACTTAATACGGATTCTCCCGCATTTGTTGACCTTCATAACAGACTCAAGAACGACGGCGATATTCTCTCCGTTGAAATCGTTGACAAGGATTCCGCTTATGATGACATTCTCGGCGGACTTGACGAAAACCTCAGAAATTATCTTTCAAATACAGACGAGAATCCTCTTCCCAACGGTCTCAAGGTTACCGTTAAGGATATGAATAATTTTGATTCCGTCGTTGCAAAAATCAAGCAGTACAAAAATGTTTACCGTATTCACGAAAACAGCGCCCTTGCGGGTCAGCTTGCTTCAATCAGAAATGCGGTGCAGTATATCAGCTTAGGCATTATTGCCCTGCTTCTTATCGTATCACTTTTCATTATTTCAAACACAATCAAAGTTACCATGTTCTCCAGACGTCTTGAAATCAACATCATGAAGGGCGTGGGTGCAACAAACAGTTTTATCAAATGGCCTTTCATGGTTGAGGGTATCATAATCGGTGTTATTTCCGGATTACTTGCAACCGGTGCGGTATGGGGTCTTTACGAGCTTGTCATGAGGCAGCTTTCTTCCGTATTCTCGGTATTCTCCGACGTACAGAAGATTTCCTTCATCAGATACGCTCCCTATCTTGCGCTTGTGTTTGTATTTATCGGTATTTTCACCGGTATCTTCGGCTCAGCCACATCAATCAGGAAATACCTGAAGGAAAGGAAGTTTGTGGATCTTGATGAATAAGAAACGACTGGCATTAAGACTTACGGCGCTTCTCGTTGCGGCTGTGTGCTTCTTCTCTTCAATGATTCCCTCCTCCGTTCCGTCGGTATATGCCGCCGATGACAAGGAACTGAAGAACCTTCAGAATCAGTACGATAATCTTGAGAAGGAAATCGCAGAGAACGAGGCCCAACTCAGTAAGATTCAGGGACAGCAGAAGGATACCAAGTCCCAGCTCAGCTCCCTTAATAAAGAGATTGACTCCATGAATTCCCAGATTTCGATTCTCAGCAGCAGAATCAATCTCCTTGAAAGCAAAATCGCCACCCTCAATGCAAATATTGAGGATACTACAAAGCAGATTGCGGAAACCGAAGAAAATATAGAAAAAGCGTCAAAGGATATTGCCGAAACAGAAGCGTCTATGCAGGAAGCAAAGGAGCTTCTCCTGGGCAGAATCCGTGAAAACTATATTGCCGGTGAATCCTCAATGCTTGAGGTTATATTCTCCAGTAATGACCTTTCCTCTTATTTTGAGAGGCAGGAGCTTATCAGCAGAGTGTCCGAAGAGGATGCGGCTCTCATAAGTGAGCTTTCCGCAAAGGTCAAGGAGCTTAACGAGTTAAAGGTTCTTCTTGAAAAGAGTGAGGAAGACCTCAAAGTCAAGAGCGAACAGCTTGCAGACGAAAAGGGCGACCTTCAGGATCAGTCCGATGACCTTTCCGGCAGCAGACAGGCCCAGCAGTCAAAGATGAACGAAGTCAGCGTTAAGCAGCAGCAGGTTCAGTCTCAGCTTTCCGAGCTTGACCAGAACAGCGCAGAATATAAAGCAATCATTGCCCGTCAGAGAAAAGAAAGAGAAGAACTGGACAGACAGATTGATGAATACATCAGAGTCCACGGCTCCTCTGCAGGCGATACACCCGATGCCGCATACGCCAATGACGGTAAAATGGCTTGGCCCGTTAAATTCCAGAGCTACATTTCCTGCGGCTACGGTTACTATTCAGACGGCTCACCCCACTGGGGTACCGATATATGTGCGGTAGGCGGTAACTCAAAGGGCAGACCCTTCTGCGCAGCACAGGGTGGCAAGGTTATCCTTGCAAAGAATGACGGCAACTGGAACTACGGCTTCGGCAATTACTGTGTTATTGACCACGGCGACGGCAAACAGACTCTCTATGCCCATTCAAGCGGACTTAAAGTACATGAAGGACAGATAGTCCAGAAGGGCCAGGAAATCGGTTATATCGGTGATACCGGCAATGTTACGGGTCCTCATCTTCATTTTGAGGTCAGAATCAAAAAAGCCGACGGCAGCGTAAGCCGTGTAAATCCTCTTAACTATGTTAAGAACACCACAGCATAATTATTCAGAAGGGCTGTTTTCGTGACAGCCCTTTTTCATAAATTACCGGGAGGGATAAAATGAACAAAAAAGTATCTCTTGGTGTATGTATTTCCCTTGTGATTATTGCCGTTACCGCTTCCTTTGCGGGTACAATGGTATTTTCAAAGCAGATTTATAACAGAATAATCAGCAACATTTCACAGCGTGCGGAGTCCTACGATGCCGCTAACGAGATATATAAACTTATATCCGATAATTTTTACGGTAAGCTTGATGATTTCAACAATAACCTTGATGCTCACGTTGCAAAGGGCTATGTTGACGGACTGGGCGACTCCAACTGCTGTTATATGTCCTCCTCCGAATACGCGGAGTATATTAACAAAACGGAAATCGGCATAACGGGTGCGGGAGTTGAAACCGGATTCAACGGGGATAAAAACGAGATGTATATTTCCTATGTCTATGAGGGCTCTCCCGCAAAAACCGCAGGGCTTGAAGCAGGAGACGTTATCCTTTCGGTAAACGGTACGCAGGTTACTCCGAAAAACAGAAAATCACTTGCCGCAAAGTTTTACGGTACAAAGCTTCAGACCGTTTCTCTTGAATATGAAAGAGCGGGTGCAAAAAATACTGCGGAGCTTATTATGGGCTTCAGTATTCCCTCCGTCATAGTCAGAGATGTTGACG
The DNA here is from genome assembly GCA_024404015.1 of Clostridia bacterium. Lineage (GTDB taxonomy): Bacteria > Bacillota > Clostridia > Oscillospirales > Acutalibacteraceae > CAG-177. The sequence continues at coordinate 7,278 of JAKSQQ010000016.1, read as the reverse complement.
GTGTAGGTTATATCCGTATCAGCCGTTTCTACAAGAAAACTCCCGAAGAATTTGAAACAGCTCTTGCCGCAATCAAAGAAAGCGGTGCATCAAGTGTTGTTATTGACGTAAGAAATACAAACGAGGGTACCATTGAATACGCCTCACAGACGGTTGATGTTATTGTGGGCAACGTTACGGGAAATATAGCCACAGCCAAATATAAAAACGGTAAAACAAAGACCTTTAATGCAAACGCAGGCGACTATAACGATATGGATTTTGCCGTGCTTATCAATTCGGGTACTTCAGGTCCCGCAGAGCTGTTTGCCGTTGATATCAAAGATATTTCTCACGCTTCACTTGTGGGCACAACCACTGCGGGCGTAGGCACAATGCAGGAAATCTTCACTCTTGAGGACGGCTCGGCAATCCGCCTTACGACGGCACTTATCGTTCCTTACAGCGAATTGTCTTCCTATAACGAAACGGGCGTTTCACCCACAGGCGATGAAATCCCCATGGACGAAAGCGCGGATATTCTTATGCTTTCCGCCGATGAGGATATTCCTCTCAAAACCGCCGCGGCAATTCTTGCGGAAAATTACAGTTGATGCGATACCGCATCGATGCTTCTTACTACTTATCTATCGGAGAAAACTATGGGAAACGTAAATGCAAAAGCACTTGAAAGCGGCAACGTTCTTGTGGCTGTAAAAACGGCATACCGTGAAAGCGGAGACAAGGAAAAATTGCTGACACTTCTTTCTGTTTTAAGGGATTCCGTGGTAATTGTTCCCGCCTCGGTTGCCGTTCAGAAGCAGGACGAAGAGCTTTTTATAAATTCAAAAGCAGGGGATGAGATTGTAACCTCGTCCGATATTCACATTCAGCCGGATACGGTTAAAAGTGCCGACGGCACGGTATATCTGCCGATTTTTTCACAGAAGGAGCAAATGCCGGAGGATTATGCAAAATCCTTTTCAACCGTGCGTATAAGCGTACCCCAGGCGATTGATATGGCGCGTGCTTTCAGTGAAACAAAAGGACTTGTGCTTGATCCCTTTACCGAGGCGGTTGTTATCCCGTTTGAACTTGCGGATATTATTCTCAGTCTTCCCTCACAGCTTGATGAATAAAGGGTGATTTTATGGCTAATGAACACGGTGAATGGATAATGTACGGCGTTGACGATAACGACCCGTACTGTCTGCATACCGTTAACGATGCGATAAATTACATAAACGAAATCGGATTCCTGCCTCTTTTCAAAAATGAAGTACCGGGCTTCTCTCTTGAGGAAAGGACCGTTTCCCGTTACTGGTGGTCGGGTATTCCGGCGGTTGACCCGTGGGAATGGAGAATTGTTATTGCTTCCTCCGAAAAGATTGCTTACGGTAAATTCTTTGACAAAAAAGCGGGCTTCATTTCTCTTGAATGGCTTCCCTATTTTGTTAATTACCGCCGTGACGGATACGATTTTGATGCGCTATGGGATGAAGGAAAGGCACAGTTCAGACAAAAGAAAATCATGGACTGCTTCCTTGACAAAAACGAGTATTATTCTCACAGATTAAAACAGGACGCGGGCTTCGGAAAGGGCGGAGAAAAGAATTTTGAAGGCACGGTTACCGACCTTCAGATGATGACTTATCTCTGCGTCAAGGATTTCAGACAGAAGCTTAATAAACAGCATCTTCCTTACGGCTGGCCTCTGTCGGTTTATACGACCCCCGAGATTTTGTGGGGACGAGAGCTTGTTACCTCCGCATACGGCGAAGAACCTTGTGTATCAAGGGACAGAATATTCAATCACATAAGAGAAAAATACGGAGCGGCAGATGAAAAGCAGATACTTTCTCTGCTGAAATGAGGCAAACATGAAGATATTTGTTGATGCGGATGCCTGCCCCGTGGTCAGGATAACCGAGAAAATTGCAAAGAAATATTCAATCCCCGTTATACTTTTGTGCGATACGAATCACCTGCTGAATTCCGATTACAGCGAAATTAAAATCATCGGCGCGGGAGCGGATGCGGTGGATATTGCTCTTGTTAATCTTTGCGGCAAAGGAGACCTTGTTGTTACCCAGGATTACGGTGTGGCGGCAATGGCTCTGGGCAAGGGCGCATACGGTATTCATCAAAGCGGCAGATGGTACACCGATGACAATATTGAGAGTATGCTCAACGAAAGATATATGTCAAAAAAGGCAAGGATGGCAAGTGCCAAAAATCATCTTAAGGGTCCGAAAAAACGTACCGGGGAGGACGATAAACGCTTTGCCGAATCCCTTGAAAAACTCATATTGAAAATCAGGGAAAACAACAATGATTAAAGAAATTATTCACGACCCTTTCCGCCTTTCAATCAAGTCGACTCCCGCCGATGCCGAAGACGTTGATACGGCAAAAGATCTGCTTGATACCCTTATTGCAAACGCAGAGGGCTGTGTTGGTATGGCGGCAAATATGATAGGCGTCAATAAAAATATAATCGTTTTTGCTCTGAACGGGGGATATATGACCATGTTCAATCCCGTTATTCTCAGAGCATCCTCTCCCTATGAAACGGAGGAGGGCTGTCTTTCCCTCAGCGGAAAGAGAAAAACAAAGAGATACAGGTCGATAAAAGTCCGTTATCAGGATGAATTATTCCGTGTCAGAATCAAGTCCTTTGAGGGCTTTACGGCTCAGATAATTCAACACGAAATTGACCATACAAACGGAATACTCATATAATTACAGGGGATCGCTTCGGCGGTCTCTTTTTCTTACGGTAAACATCTTTGTTTACAACAAATTCATTGATTTTTTATTTTCAACAGTATATAATATATTTTGAATAATTATATGTCGTTACGGCATATTACATATAGGAGAAAATATGAAAAAAACTCTGTCTTTAATTTGCATAATCCTGTCAATTCTGATAGCGGCTTCCGCCGTTCCTCTTGCCTTTTCCGACGTCTATGATACGTCCTTCGTAAACGGCGATTCCGAGGGCAGCTACGGGGAGGCCCTCTTTTACATTGACGGCGGCAGGGCTTGTAAGAGCGACCTGACCTTCGCCGAAAAAGATTACTATACGGATTATTCCGTTAAATCCCTTGCGGTTTCCGATGATACGCTTTACGTCAATACGGGTAAGCAGATCAGAAGTATCGCAATTTCTTCAAAAAAGGAAAGAACTGTTTATACCTCCGAAACGGAAACGGTTGATTTCTCAATATGGTACGGCAGGATATATCTGCTTGAAAACGGTAAGGTTTATTCCGTGAATTTAAGCGGAAGAGATAAAACTCCGGTTGTCTCGGATGTTACCGTATCTTCTTTCTGGTTTGAGGATAACGGCGTTCTTTCATACATGACAGACGGTGAAATGATTAATACCATGAAGCTTGACAGCGGTGATATTTCCGAATCCGTCAACATGAAGAGTGAAATCAGTAAGGATATTACCGTACTTACTACCGTTGACAGTAAAGACGGCAATACTCCCTGCGGACTTACTCTCACTCAGCTTCGCAGTAAATTTCCCCAGGGCAAATATTGGAACAAGGTAGGCAAATCCTCCAATAATGAAAACGGCTATACCTCAAGTCCCTGTCCCAATCATGATACCACAGCCACCTGCAACTGCTTCTCCCAATGGACAAGCTGGCAGTGTATGGGCTTTGCATATAAGCTTGCCTGGGATATTTCAGGCACCAACGCTCACTATTGGAATACTTCATACGATAAAAGAAGCATTGATTCCGTTAAGGCAGGTGACTGCATCCGTTATAATAACGACGGTCACACCGTATTCGTAATCGGAGTAAGCGGTGATACCGTCACCGTTGCGGAATGTAACTGGGGAGCGAACTGTATTATCAAGTGGGACCGTACCATTTCAAAGCAGACCCTCAAGGATTCCTTTACCTGGCGCAGAAGCTCCGACACAATCGTTATTCAGGGCGGAGGCAGTATAAATTATACGATTGCATTCAATGCCAACGGAGGCAGTACCCCCGAGGCATCCCGCTCCGTTGCATCGGGTACCCAGTACGGCACTCTTCCCGTTCCCACCAGAGAGGGCTACAACTTTACGGGCTGGTACACCCAGCAGAGCGGCGGCACCCTTGTTGACGGCTCCTCCGTCTGCTATTCCAATACGACTGTATATGCCCACTGGGAAGAAAAAACCTATAATATTACCTACGATTCCAACAGCGGAAACGATGAGGTCAGAAATATGCCGAGACCTCAGGTAAAGAAGCATTTTTCCACCCTTTCTCTTACCATTTCCGTTGACCCCACAAGAAATAATTATAAATTCCTCTACTGGTGTGCGGATAAAAACGGCGCAGGTACCCAGTATACAAACAGGGACCGTTCCTTTGATGTGAATGCCGATACCGTTCTCTACGCAATATGGGAGGGCAATGAATATAATCTCAAGTTTATTGCCAACGGCGGCAGCTGTGACGTGTCAAGCAAAAAGGTGAGATTCGGCTCACCTCTCGGAGAGCTTCCCGTTCCCGTAAGGACCGGCTATGATTTCCAGGGCTGGTACACCAAATCCGACAGCGGCGAGCAGATTACGGAAGCCACTATCCTTGATTCCGTCAATCTTACGGTTTATGCCCACTGGTCAACTGCACAGTACACCATTACCTATGACAGCAACGGGGGAGGAAACGTTCCCTCATCACAGATAAAGACCTACGGCAGGTCAATCAATTTAAGCACCCTTCAGCCCACAAGGTCCGGCTTTAAGTTCCTCCACTATAACACAAGACCTGATGACAGCGGTACCGTATATATGCCGGGAGCCGCTTTCTATGAGGAATCCTCCACCGTTCTCTATGCTATCTGGGAAAGAAATAAATATACCGTTGAGTTTAACGCAAACGGCGGTGAAGGAAACGCCCTTCCCGCCACCAAATATCACGATATTGAAATCACTCTTCCGGGAGCTGTGTTTGAAAAAACGGGCTGTGACCTTATTCAATGGAACACAAAGCCGGACGGCACCGGTGCCGGCTATGAGCCGGGAGGCAGATACAACGGCAACGGAAATACAACTCTCTACGCTGTATGGGGCGTTGCAAAATATAAAATCACCTATATAGCTCAGGGAAGCGATAACGGCCCCGCTCAGGATATCAAGATTTACGACGAAAGCATAAATCTCAGCACTGTCACTCCTTCAAAAGAGGGCTTTGACTTTATCTGCTGGAATACCAAGCAGGACGGCTCGGGTATTGATTATCAGCCGGGTCAGACCTACGATAAAAACCAGCATCTTACCCTTTACGCCAAGTGGGACAGACATAAATACAGCGTTGTCTATGACCTTAACGGCGGCAATGCAGGACCTCTCAACGAAGTCAAATATTACGACATAGCGCTGAATATCAGCCCCATTGCTCCCGCAAGAAACGGCTATACCTTCCTGGGCTGGAATACGAGCCGTGACGGAAGCGGTATTAAATACGAAGCAAATCAGATTTATCTTGACAACGCACCTCTTACCCTTTACGCCCGGTGGAGCGCAAATAAATATACGATTACCTTTGATGCTCAGGGCGGCGAATGCGATACCGCTAGCAAGGTTTATACCTATGATACTCTCTACGGCAAATTCCCCGTATGCTCAAAGGTGGGTTATTCCTTTGACGGCTGGTATTCAGCCAAAAACGAAGGTACCCGCTATGAAGAAACGGACATAGTCAGAATTACAAGCAGCAGGGTGCTCTATGCTCACTATACCCCCATGGTATATAACGTTTTCCTCAATGCGGATTCGGGTGAATGCGGTATCCCGTCCTTGCATGTTACCTTCAACACAGAATACGGCACTCTGCCCGTTCCCGTAAAGCAGGGCTATGTATTCGCAGGTTGGTTTACCTCTTCGGGTGAGCAGGTAAGCTCTTCATCAATTATGAAAACCGCCTCGGATATTACTCTTGATGCCAAGTGGGTAAGTGTAAAATCAACGGTTATCTTTGATGCAAACGGCGGTAAGTGTGATACGGATAATGCAGTTGTTTCCTACGGTGAAACCTACGGCACCCTTCCCTCTGCTTCGAGAAACGGATACGACTTTATCGGTTGGTTTACCGCAAAGGAAGGCGGTACACAAATTGAATCCGATTCTGCCGTAACCTCACTCAAATCGCAGATTCTTTACGCTCATTTTGAACCGAAAATATACAAAGTAACCTTCTCGAATACGGGAACTTACGGTATTGCCTACGGCGAAAGCTTCGGTGAGAAGCTTCCCGTGCCTCCCGCAAACCGCAGTGTGTTCTGCGGATGGTACACCTCTGACGGTGAACGCTTCACGGGTGAAACGAAGTATACCTTCACAAAGGATATCACCCTTACCCCCGTATATACGCCCTATCCGTCCGAAGAAATGACCGTGAAGTTCGTTGCAGACGGAAAGACGGTTGAAGAGGTAAAAACCGGTGAGGGATTTACGGAGCCGGAGGTCCCCGCAAAGACGGGCTTTAACGGCGAATGGGAGTCCTATTCCACGGATTCATCCTGTGTCGTTCAGGCAGTTTATACCCCCGTTTCCTACAAGCTTACGTTTGTTACACCCGAAGGAAATACCGATGCTTATTATTCCTTCGGTGACGTGATTGATTATTCCTCCGTTACCGCGCCCGAGGGCTTTACGGTTGAGAGTGTTTCCTCCGAAGCACCTGTCACAATGCCCGCAAATGATGTTGAAGTGTCCGTTTCGTTCATCCCCGTAACCTACTGTGCGGATTTCATCAGCGGCGGCAAATCGGCAGGTACGGCAAAATATACCGCAGGTGCGAAATCCCTCAACTGTCCCGCAGTTCCCGACAGAAAGGGTTACAGCGGAAAGTGGGAGGATTACACAATCCTTCCCGGCGGTATGGTTATCTTTGCAGAGTATTCACCCATTACCTATCAGATGATATTTACGGCAGACGGCGTTGAAGCGGGCAGGGTTGACTACACGGTTGAATCCGAAGACATTATTCCTCCCGATGTACCCGAAAAAATCGGCTATACGGGAATATGGGAATCCTATTCCTTCCCTGCAGGCGGCTGTACCGTAAATGCGGTTTATACACCCAATACCTATACTGTCTATTTCCTGGGTGCAGGTGAGGTCAGCTATGTTTACGGCGATACAAGTATCACTCCTCCCGAAACACCCCACAGAGACGGCTACGAAGGCAGCTGGGGCGAATATACTCTTGATGCCTCCAATAAATACGTGGGTGCTGTTTATACCCTTATTACCTATTACGCTACCTTTGTTGCAAACGG
>JAKSQQ010000015.1 GCA_024404015.1 Clostridia bacterium | reverse complement strand
TTACCGAGAATGTAGGGCAAATCGGAAACGGGAAGGTCAATGATATCAAGGATTGCGCCTCTTTCCCAGCCCGCCGCAAAGTAATCCTTTGTTCCGAGCTGCATGCCGATAAGCTTAAACAGTTTATCGGCAAAAGCATCTATATCACGGCGCATTGACATTATTTCATCGGGAAGAGGTAAAGAAAGAATGTCTTTTGCTTCGGCAAGCTTTCCCTGTCTGATAAAAGGAATTGCATCGGCAATAATGCCGTTTTCAAATACAAGCTTATCCTTTGCGAATTTGTCGGTGGTTGCTCTGAGCATACAGAGAAGATATCTCCATCTGTCTTTCAAATTCGGGCATTCTCTGCCGAGATTCACGAAAATATCGTATGTGAAATCTATTGAAGGATTTTCCTCCGGCTTTCCCTCCCAGTTTTTTTCAAGGCCGAAAATGCCGTCGGTCACTTTCTTTATGTCCGCGCCGTAAAAGAAAAGACGGGCATATTCCTCAATTATTTCCCGAACGGGTTTATTGGGATTATAATCAAGGGCCGACCATACCGCCTTATTGACGTCGTCATTTACTCCCTCGGAATAACTGACCGATCCGATAAAATACTTATATGTAAGCTTATGAAGCTTTGCATATTCGGAAGGTCTGGGATTAAAGCTTTCTCTGCCGTTTACGGTACACAGAGCATAATTCCAGTCATCTTCGAGAAAATGAACGGGATGCTCGCATCTCACGTTGTGAGTGATATCGGGATAAAATCTGAGGGGATAAGCAGAGGGTACTCTCTTTCTCAGCTCATGGGTATCAAATGCTCTGTTGGGTCCCTGGATTACGCCTCCCACGTGATCGGGAAGCTTTTCAAGCCGGGCAATGAATCTGTCTCCCCAGTTTTCTTTGTTTCTCGGCTCCTGGGCAGAGGGCCAGATTTTTGCATTATGATGATTCTTTTTCAGAATTTCATAAAAATCTTCGCTTCTTGCAAACATTTCCTCCGGGTCAAGCTTACCGGGATCTCCTCCCGGGGGAAATACGGCGTCAATCCTTTTCAGCTCGGAAAAGACCTTTTCTCTGTGTCGGATTGCGGTTTCGTAATCCTTTTCGCAGTTAGGCATCCACAGAGAAACGTCAAGGTCAAGCTTATCCGCTTCCTCACAAGCCATACGGGCAAAATCAATCTCGTCATATTTCATCAGAGCGTTGCGGTTACTTTCACCGTTCTCGGTGGGAATATGCTCAACCGTATTAGTTCCGAAATACATCAGGTCTTTATAGTAGCGGACATAATCGGAAACATCCCAGGCATCGTAGGTGTTGGGAGTATCACGGTAGCCCAGCTGATGACCGCGGATTGACATATAAGGACTATATTTTCCCGAAATGTCTTTCACAAGAATTATCTTGTCCCGGCTGTATTCCGTATTTCTCAGAAACTCACCGAAAGCAAAAATAAGACCTCTTATGCCCTTTGCGGAAAGGGTCATTTCTCTGCCGTAAAATTCAATTATAAACTCGTCTTTATTTTCAATTTTTCCGTCTGATTTCAGCGTAATTTCAAGAGTATTGTTTCCCTGTAATTCTGCGCCTCTTATCTTCAGCTCCTCTTTGAAAATATCCGATGGGGATATTTCATCGGTACCTGCCGGTATGATGGCGACACTGTCAAAAACAAACTGCAAAGCAACTGCCCTCTTTCCGTAATTTTCCATACCATTATATCGGAATAATACAGAAACATCAAGAAAAAACGGCAGATGTTATAATAACATTTGCAAGTAAAATATAACGGTGATATAATCATCCCGATAAATACCGAAAGGAAGCCGTAAAATGGACAAGCTCAAGGTCAGAATCATTGAGGACGAAATCTGGTGGGGAGGCACTACCATACACGCCTACTGCCCCATAACCGACAAAAGTGAATATCATTGGGATTTCAACGAATATGCCGGCAATCAGACTTCCCCCTTCTTCGTTTCCGACCGAGGCAGATATCTGCACGGAAAGGGTCTGTTCAGAGTTGACATAAAAGACGGCTTAATGGAATTTGACGGCGGAGATTTTGAGCTTTATGACGGCGGCACCTGCCTTCGTGAAGCATATATGACCGCACAAAAGAATCATTTCCCCTGCGATAAAAGAAAGCTTGAAGAGGAGTTTTTCAAAAAGCCTCAATACAACAGCTGGATTCAGTTTGCCTATTATCCCACCCAGGAGGGCATACTTAAATATGCAGAGGATATAATCGGCAACGGCTTTGACCCGGGCATACTCATCATTGACGAGGGCTGGCACGTAAACACGGGCTACGGCAACTGGGAATTTGACAAAGCCCGTTTTCCCGACCCGAAAGCAATGGTGGATAAGCTTCACTCCATGGGATTTCACGTAATGCTGTGGGTGACTCCCTTCGTTACTCCCGCAGGACCCGGTTATCAGCGCAGTATTCATCCCTATATAGGCACCGATCCCGAGTCGGCCAAAAATATTTTTAAGCGAAACAAAGACGGTGAAATCGCAATAATGAAATGGTGGAACGGCGTAGCCGCAATCCTTGATTTCACAGAGCCCCATAACCGTGAATATCTTGACCGTCAACTTCGCCATCTTACCGACGACTACGGAATAGACGGCTTCAAATTTGACGGCGGCTCAATCGAGCATTACAGCGATAAAAGCGTTATCAACGGAAAATATGCAGACGGTGCTGCAGATAAATTCAATATTGCGTGGAACGAATACGGCAGAAACTTCCGCTTTCACGAATACAAAGATACCTGGGACGGTGGCGGTAAAAACACCATTCAGCGCCTTCACGACAGAGACCACAGCTGGACGGGAAACGGCATCAATGAAATGATACCCTGTGCCATAAACGCCGGCCTTCTCGGTCATCCGTTTATCTGTCCCGACATGGTAGGCGGAGGCGAATGGCGAAACAGATATACCGTGGGCTTTCAGACAGACTGCGAGCTGTTTGTGAGAATGGCTCAATGCTATGCACTCTTTCCCATGATGCAATTTTCATGGGCTCCCTGGGAGGCACTCCCCGAAAAAGAACTGGGATATTGCCTCGAAGCGGGAAAGCTTCACAGCAGAATGGGTGACGAAATACTCAAGCTCGTAAAGGAAGCGGAAATAACGGGCGAGCCCGTAATCCGATGCCTTGAATACAATGACCCCCACAAGGGATATGCGGGAATTACAGATGAATTCATGCTGGGCAAAGACATACTCGCGGCTCCCGTGGTTACAAAGGGTACCGTCAAAAGGCAGGTCACCTTCCCCGAAGGAATCTGGGAGGATGCCGACGGAAATCGTTTTGAGGGAGGAAAGGCATATATTCTCCCGTCACCGCTTAATAAATTGTTATGGTTCAGACGGGTTAACATTTGACACCGGGTAATAAAAATGTTATTATTCAGTATATTTTTTCAGTGGGTGATATTATGATTAAATTCGGTACCGGCGGCTGGAGAGCCGTCATAGGTGAAGACTTTGTACAGTCAAATATCCGTCTTCTTGCGGCAGGCGTACTGCGTCTTGCAAAAGAAGAGGGAAAAACCGGCAGGCCCATCATTATCGGTTACGACAGACGTTTCCTTTCCGATAATGCGGCAAAATGGGTTGCGGAGGTATTGGCGGCAGGCGGTGAAGAAATATGGTTCATGAACCGTTCCGTTCCCACTCCCTTTGTAATGCACACCGTACTCAAGCAGGGACTTTACTTCGGTCTTGAAGTGACCGCAAGTCACAACCCTTCAAATTACAACGGCATTAAGCTCATCGTTGAGGAGGGCAGAGACGCTCCTCTTGAGACAACTCAACGGCTTGAAGAAATAATCTGCGAAATTGCCGCAGAGGGCAGAGAAATTCCCTACATTGATTTTGACGAGGCGGTGGCACAGGGTAAAATCGTTTACAGAAAAAATCCCTTTAACGATTACCTTGACGACATTATTGCCCAGCTTGATATGGATGCTCTCAAGGAGAGAGGACTTCGCGTGCTGTTTGACGCAATGCACGGCTCCGGCTCCTTCCCTCTTGTTGTAATCTATCACACCGCAAGATGTACCATTGATACAATCAATCTCAATAAAGACGCCTATTTCGGCAATCAGATGCCCGCTCCCTCCGAGGAAGGACTTTCCATGCTGAGATACTACGTAATGCTTGATAATTACGACCTCGGTATCGCCATGGACGGTGACGGCGACAGACTGGGCATCATCGACAAATCCGGCAGATACATCAGCGCCAACGAAATACTTTGCATGCTCTACTATTATCTTGTAAAGTTCAAGGGCTGGAAGGGTCCCGTTGTAAGAAATCTTGCCACCACCCACATGCTTGACAAAATTGCCGAATCCTTCGGTGAAAAATGCTATGAGGTACCCGTGGGCTTCAAATATATTTCATCAAAGATTGATGAGGTTGATGCAGTTCTGGGCGGCGAGTCCAGCGGCGGTCTTACGGTAAGAGGTCATATTCACGGCAAGGATTCAATTTATGCCGCCTCTCTCTTCTCGGAGATGGTCAGCGTAACGAACAAGACTCCCTCACAGTTCCTTGATTATCTTGAATCACAGTACGGCCACTTTGAAATGGTTGAGGATAATCTGAGATTCAAGCCGGAAATGAAGAATCAGATCAACCGTGTCATTATGGAAGAAAAACAGCTTCCCGAATTCAGCACGGAAATAGAAAAGGTAAATTACGAGGACGGCTGTAAAGTTTACTTCAAAAACGGCGATTTCGTTATCTGCCGTTTCTCGGGTACGGAGCCCCTGCTCCGCATCTTTGCCGAAAGCGGAAACTCTTCCATCGCTTCCTCATACATACTCGCATTCAAAAATTTCCTTAAAATATAATTGGAGGTAAACCTATGTTTCCCGTAATTCTTGCAAAAATAATTTCTGTAATTCTTTCCGCATTCATGTTCATTACCACACCCGTCAATCTTCTTATGGGTAAGAGTACAAAAGAAATTGCCCGTAAGGAAGACGGCTGTATTCTCAGCTTCGCCGCAATTTCAGACACCCACATTGACGAAAAAACTCCCTTCATTTCCCAGACCATGCTTGAGATGGGACTTGCCGACATGGATAAGGCGAAGGACCGTCTTGATGCGCTTGTATTTACGGGTGATATCACAAATCACGGCTATATCGAGCAGTGGGATATCTTCGCTTCAACAATGGCAGAACACGACGCTGCCGACAATGTATTCATGGTAACCGGCAATCACGATACCTGGGGTCCCAACCGTGAGGATTTTACAAATCCCGTTGACGGCGTACTCACCACCTTCACAAAGTACAATAAAATCGTTTCCGACAGAGATATTGATAATATGTACTATTCCGATGTGGTAAACGGATGCTATTTCATCTGTCTCGGCTCAGAGGCAGACCATACCTGCGCAACAGTAAGCGATGCACAGCTTGAATGGCTCCGCGGCGAGCTTGACAAGGCGTCAAGAACAAGCTATCCCGTTTTTGTATTCTTCCATCAGCCCATCAACGGCACCCACGGTCTTCCCTACAGCTGGGAACTTGACGAGGAAGATCCTCCCGAAGAAGGCGGTATCGGTCCCGAATCTGACAAGGTAGTGGAAATTCTCAAGGATTATGATAACGTTATCTATGTCAGCGGTCACATTCATTCCGGTTTCAAGACAGAGGACGACAAGCTTGGTGTTGAATACGCAAGCGTTGAATATCTTGAAAACAACCGCGGAAATAAAATCACCCTTGTAAATCTTCCCTCATTCACAAATCCCGACGTAACGAGAATGAGCCATCTTGTCAGCGGCTGTGGCTACGTATTTGAGGTTTATGAAGATCACGTGCTTATCCGCGCGAGAAACTTCGGTGCGGGCACATGGGTAACGAAATATGACGTTACGGTACCCGTTGTTCCCGTCATGAGATAAAAAATAATATGAATTTGCCCGCAGGATTCCGGTCTTTCCGATTCTCTGCGGGTTGATTTTTATGCCGTACTGATATATAATTAGGTTATATTATTTATCGGAGGATTTTTCCGTGAAAGTATTCTGTCCATCCTGCGGTGCTTCCTTTGAAGCAGACGGAAGCAAGTCAATCATGTACTGCGGTGAATGCGGTACCCAAATACCCGTTCCCGTCACCTCACCTTACAGCATTCCCTCCTCTCAGCAGGAAAAACCGAAAAAGAAAAAAAGCGGTCTGCTGTACGGCCTGCTTGTCATTCTTGCGGTTGCGCTGGGTATAGGCGTTTATTATATTTTTCTCAGCCCCGTATATATTACGGATATATCAATGACAAAAAGCAGTGAGACGGTAATACTCGGTGACGAATATACCGTACACTATACCCTTTTCCCCGCTGATTACCGTTTTGATTCCCTGACCTGGACATCAGACGACGAAACGGTCGCCACGGTCAGCGACGGAGTAATAAAAGCGGTGGGAGGCGGAAGCTGTACCGTTACGGCGGAAAGTAAAAACGGTGTCAGGCAGTCAATACGGATTGCCGTAGAAATCCTGCCCGAGAAGCTTATCCTTTCACAAACCGATATTGAAATCAACGTCGGCAGTACCGCCACGGTTTCCGTTTCATTCAAGCCGGAGAATACCACAGACAAGCATTGCATCTGGGAATCCGACAATAAGCAGGTTGCCACCGTCAAGGACGGAATCATTACAGCCGTAAGCGAAGGGAGCTGTGTGATTACAGTTACCTCCGAAAAGGGCGATTGCTCTGCCGAATGCAGAGTAAAGGTGAAAAAGCCGTCACCCGATGAAGCCGTAACAGGCACCTGGAACGCCTATATGAATTATAATCCCGCTACGGACAGATGGACAAGGCAAACAGACAATACCCTCATAATCAATTCCGACGGAACGGCTGCGGAATACATCGGTGAAAAATCCTACGATTTCACCTGGAAATACGTTGAAACGGTGGACGGAAATTACACCTATACTTTTACATTCAATGACGGAAGCACCCTTGACGGATGCTATTTCACCTACGGCGATGCAAAAGGAACCTTTGCTCTTTACACGGGACAGGGTATAATCATTGCCTTTGAATCAGCTACAATCACAATATAAAATGTATTTCGGGAGATAAATATGTCATCTTTTACTTCAATCATTCTTGCAATAATGACCTTTATCCTTTCAATTACGGCACAGTTCAACACCGTAACGGTAAAGGAAGAAAAATCCGATTTTCAACCGGTTCTGCGTTTTACCGTATGCAGTGATACCCACGTTGAAACCTTCGGTGACACCCCTTCGGGAAGAATACAGAAAATGCTTCAGCTTGCCTATAATAAAGCGGAAGAATGCGAAACGTATAACACTCTCGATGCAGCAATGTTCTGCGGTGACGTAACGGATAACGGCACGAATTTCCAGTTTTACTCATTTGCTTCCGCCGTTAAATCCGTAATAAAGGACGAAACACAGTTTCTGGCAATCGTCGCCAAATCCCACGACAGTTATCAGGGAAAGACCAGCAGAGACATTATCACCGAAATGACCGGTGTCCCCGCCGACTGGCATTACAACATCAACGGCTATCATTTCATCGGCGTTTCCACCTCTCCCAATGAGGGCGAAAATTACAGCCGTGAGCAGATTGAATGGCTTGACGGTGAAATTTCAAAGGCAGTTGCGGAAGACCCCGAAAAGCCCGTATTCGTAACCCACCACGAGCACGTTTCAGACACGGTTTACGGCTCTGCCGAGGGCGAATGGGGAATAAACGTATTCAGCGAAGTACTTGAGAAATATCCCCAGGTAGTTCATTTTTCGGGACATTCCCACTATCCTCTCAACGATCCACGCTCAATTACTCAGGATTCCTTTACCTGCATAGGTACGGGTGCAATCAAATATATGGAATTCACCGTTGACGGCGAATCGAGAATACATCCCGATAATTACAATAAGGCAGGTCAGTTCTGGCTTGTTGAGGTTGACAAGGACAGCAATATTCGTCTCAGAGGATACAGCACCGTAAGCAGAGCTCTGCTGTGCGAATACGTCCTCAAGAATCCGGCAAAGGAAGAAAACAAGACCTACAGTTCCGATTCACTTGAAAGCTCAACCGCTCCCGCATTCTCTCAGAATGCTGAAATAGGCGTAACCAAAGTGGGCAATAAAGCCACCGTAAAAATTCCCGCGGCAAAAAGTACAGACGGCAAAATCGTATTCCTTTACAGAGTATATTCCTACGATAAAAACGGCGAAATCATAGATTCGCAATGGTACATTAACAATTACTGGATGAAGCCCGAATACGAATCGGTCAAAATCACGGTTAAAGCCGTAAAAGGCGGTCATATTGAGGCCGTGGCCGAAAACGCATACGGTATGCAGAGTGCGCCTCTTACGGCAGAGGTATAAACATAATAAATCAACTCCGTCGGGTATTACCCGGCGGAGTTTTCTGTGTAAAATCACTTCAATTTATCAAATGCGTTTTTCTTTTTCGGCGAATGTTCTCCCCGCCGAGTTTCTCTCGTCGGGGTCCCCTTTTTTATTTGCAGGCCGTCGGTTCGGGCTTTAGTTAAAAAAACAAGGCAGTCACGATGGACTGCCTTGTTTTTTTGGAGCTGATAGTCGGACTCGAACCGACGGCCTGCGCATTACGAATGCGCTGCTCTACCAACTGAGCCATATCAGCAAGTGTTGATATTATACTTGATTGTCATTGATAATGCAAGATAAATTTGAAATAATACGGAAATTTTTCTTTTTCCGGTGTCTATGTCACAATTCGGAAATAATTATTTCACATTTGATACTTGATTTATAGGGTGAAAAATTGTATTCTATAAAGCGAAGATATCAATCCGGCTTAAGGAGAATTACACATGAAGATAAAAGGTATAATCGCCATAGCTCTCGTTTTTTCCGTTCTGTTTGCTCTCAGCTCATGCGGAGGCATCAAGTCCAACAGAACTATTGAAGAAAGCGAAGTATACGTTGTTGACGAAAACGGTGAGGAATGCGAAGTTCAGGCAGCCGTTGACAGAGACACCGGTGAAACAGAATATTTCTATTACGACAGCGACAGCAAAAGAGTAGTCGTTGAGGCCGAAACTCAGGCCAACGGCATGACCAAATACTATGCCACCAACGCGGCAGGTAAAAAGGAAGAGGTTACCACAAAGATAGTCGTTAAGACCGAAACCGCTCCCGGTACCCCCTCCGTAAGCAATAAGACCTCCACCCCCGCATCCGGCAACAGCGCCGCACAGAGCGAATTCAACGGCGAATTTACGGGAGATATTCAGGATTATACCGACGCTCCCACCAAGCCCATTTCCCTTGTCCTGGGTGACGATATCCACGACAGCGGCACTCCCACAAAAAAAGGTGACGAGCCCGTAAACAATTCCGTTGATTTCTTTGAAAACCTTGCCAAGAAAAACAAGTTCACGGTTAAAGCCATCAACAGAACGGAATACGGCGGAGAGGTTTCCACCACTCCCGTTACTCTTATCAAGAGCGGCAACAAGATGTATTTTGAAGCATCCGCTCCCGTTGACGAATCCGGCTCAACAATTTCAATGTTCATTATAATCGACTCTGCCGCAAAGACCTGTAACGCATATATTCCCAGCGTAAAGGTTTGCTCCAATATTCCTTACGATTCGGTAGATGAAATGCTGGGTGAATACACCTCGTTTGACGCCGAAATGGGTACCTATATCGGTACCGTTCCCAAGAACGTAAACGGTAAGCAGTATACGGTTGATTATTATACTGCAGACGACGGCTCCACAGTTCAGTATTATTACGACAACGGCACACCCGTCAGAGTTGAATCCAAGAGTCCCGACGGTACAATCAGCATTACCGAATATACAATCTCTTTCACCGCAGACGAATCAAAGCTCAGGACACCCGTCGGTTACATGAGCGCAGAGGCCTTTGAAGGCATGTTGGGATAAGATGAAAAAAACAGCATTTATCACCGGTGCATCCGGCGGAATAGGCAGTGAAATCGCTTTACGGCTTGCACAGGACGGCTTTTCGCTTGCACTTTGCTATAATAGTGACATTGCCTCAATGAGTGAGCTTGAAGCGAAGCTCGGCACCGCGGGAACGGATTTTCGCTCCTACCGTCTTGACGTATCGGACACGGCTGAAACAGAAAAGATTTACAAAGAAGCTTCCGAATATTTCGGGGGCTTCTATGTGCTTGTAAACTGTGCGGGCATTGCCCTTCAAAAGCTTATGAGTGATACAACACCCGAAGAATTTGACAAGATAAACGGCATCAACTACAAAGGCGTGTATAATACCTGCCGTGTTGCCGTACCCGAAATGGTGAGAAATCATCGGGGAAAAATCATAAACATTTCATCCATGTGGGGTATCTGCGGTGCATCCTGTGAGGTAATTTATTCCGCTTCAAAGGCGGCTGTAAGCGGCTTCACCAAAGCCCTCGCAAGAGAGCTTGCTCCCAGCAATATTCAGGTAAACTGCATTGCTCCCGGTGCCATAGACACAAAGATGAATAACAATCTTTCCGCCGACGAAAAGGCGGCCTTTGCCGAAGAAATCCCCATGGGCAGATTCGGCAGACCCGAAGAAATCGCAGGTGCGGTTTCCTTCCTTGCAGGTGAGGATTCATCCTACATTACCGCCCAGGTGATTACAGCAGACGGCGGTTTGACCTGAGGTGCGGTATGAGTGAAAATACTATTAAAAAATACCCTCACGCCGACCACAGACAGAGGGTCAGAAAAGCATTCAGAGAGGCAGGAGCCGACGGTATGCCCGACAGAGGCCTGCTTGAGCTTCTGCTTTTTTATTCAATTCCCAGAAAGGATACAAATCCCATTGCGGCAAAGCTTCTGAAAAAATACGGCTCGATTCAGGCAATTTTTGATGCTCCCTACGAGGA
This sequence comes from Clostridia bacterium, assembly GCA_024404015.1. Taxonomy (GTDB): domain Bacteria; phylum Bacillota; class Clostridia; order Oscillospirales; family Acutalibacteraceae; genus CAG-177. Next base: position 16,913 of record JAKSQQ010000015.1, on the reverse strand, counting down.
ACTGATGCAGATTGAAGGCATGGGCGAAAGCTCTGCCCTGCTTCTGACAATGCTCCCCGAAATTGCCCGCAGATACAGCGGAAACGGAAAAGACGTTCCCCTCCTTTTTGAAAAGGATGAAGCCGAAAAATATATCCAGTCCCTTTTCCGTGAAAGCAAAAATGAAGAATTTTATATTGTCTGCCTCAATGCGGTAGGCGGTGCGGTAATGTGCCGCCGTCTTGCAGAGGGCAGTGAAAACCTTGTAAGAGTTGACAAGAGGGCTATACTTGAAGCGGCGTTTGAGGCGGATGCGGATTCCGTAATTCTCGCCCATAATCATCCATCGGGTGAAGCCGCACCCTCACCGGATGATATTACTCTCACCAAAGAGTCCGCACGGCTTCTTGCGGAAACAGGAATAGGTCTGACCGACCACATTATAGTGGGAAACGGAGATATTCTTTCCCTTGCATCAACGGAAAAATTCAGAGATATTTTTTCTTCCTGAAGGAGGGTTTCTATGTCCGAAAGAGAATATCATATTCAGCTTACAAAGGAAGACGGTGCCAAATACGCCATCCTCCCCGGTGACCCCGGAAGAACCGAAAAAATAGCGGCGTATCTTGATAATCCGAAGGAAATAATGTTTAACCGTGAGTTCCGTACCTTCAGCGGATATCTTGAGGGTGAAAAGGTGCTTGTGGTTTCAACGGGAATCGGTGCTCCCTCTGCGGCAATCTGCATTGAAGAGCTTGCCCACATAGGTGTTGATACCTTTATCCGTATCGGTACCTGCGGAGGTATGCAGCTTAACGTCAATCCCGGTGACCTTGTCATTGCAAGCGGAGCAATCCGTATGGACGGCACTACAAGAGAGTATCTGCCTCTTGAATTTCCCGCGGTTGCAGACGTAGACGTTACCTGCGCTCTGAGAGATGCGGCCAAGAAGCTGGATATTCCTTATCACACGGGCGTAGTCCAGGCAAAGGACAGCTTTTACAGTCAGCACGACCCGGATTCCATGGGAGTAGCCGACGAGCTTAACAGTAAATGGAAGGCATGGATTAAGGGCGGTTGTCTCGCCTCCGAAATGGAAAGCGGAGCCCTCTTCATTGTATCATCCGTCAGACGTCTGCACGCCGGTGCGATTTTCCACGTGGTATGGAATCAAGAGCAGGCGGGCTCGGGTATGCCTACCGAAAGAGTGGCAGACACCGACGGTGCCGTACGTACGGCGGTAGAGGCAATCAGAATACTTATAAAAAACGGGAAGGGTTAATCTCTTCCCTTTATCATTTTATTGTGTATTGTTCAAAAAAAATTAACTATTATTTATAAATATGTCAAAATAACTATTTTAATTTATACAAAAGGATGTTATAATACATCCGATTAATTTGAAAACGGAGGGTTCTCTTTTGTCTGAAATTATTACAGTCAAAAATATGAGCAAGTCCTACGGCGACCACCGTGTACTTAAAGATATTTCCTTCGGATTCGAGTCGGGCCAGATTATCGGTCTTCTCGGTCCCAACGGCAGCGGTAAGACTTCTCTTATTAAAATTTTAGTCGGTCTCATCAACGACTATACCGGCGAGGTTCTCATCGACGGTAAAAGACCCGGCAAAGCTTCAAAAGCAATGGTTGCTTATCTGCCGGAAAAAACCTATCTTGCAGACTGGATGAAGGTTAAGGATGCAATCAATTACATTGCCGATTTCTATCCCGATTTTGACAAGGCAAAGGCATTCAAAATGGCTGAGGGCTTCAAGCTTCCTCTCAATCAGAAGGCAAAGACCATGTCAAAGGGTATGCAGGAAAAGCTTCAGCTCATCCTCGTAATGTGCAGAAACGCAAAGCTTTATATACTTGACGAGCCCATGGGCGGTGTTGACCCCGCCGCAAGACAGTTTATTCTTGACACAATCATGAAAAATATTCCCGAGGGTTCTACAATTCTTCTTTCAACTCACCTTATCTATGATGTTGAAGAAATATTTGATTCCGTACTCATGATAGGCAAGGGCAGAGTCCTTGTCAAAACGGAAACGGAAAGAATCCGTGCGGCAGGCAAGACCGTAGAACAGTTATTCAAGGAGGTGTACGGCAGTGTTTGGGAAACTGATTAAGAATGAAATCAAATCATCGGCTCACTCAATCGGCTTTATCTATATTGTAACCGCAATACTGATTGGTCTTTTTGAGGTTGCTTACGCTACAAACAACACTAAAATCGGCTCAGTCGCTCTCGTACTGCTCACCATTACGGGTATTGCCGCAATCGTGGTAACCTTCTTTATGATTATCGTTCAGTTCAACAAATCACTTTTCGGCAATCAGGGTTACCTCAGCTTCACTCTTCCCGTATCCAGCGGTCAGCTTCTTGCTTCAAAGGCGCTTGTTGCCTGCTTCTGGATGATAGCAAGCTGGATTGTATCAATCCTGGTTATCACAATCATAGCATTTAAGCTCAACACCCTTATTGAAACCTCCGAATTTTTCGGAATGAATATTAAGGACCTGGGTAAGCTTTTCGTAAGTTCCATGGTAGGTGACGATTTCTCCGCAAAATGCCTTGTCGCATTCTTCGGCGCACTTGCCGTATATGCTCTCGTAGTAGTTATTCAGCTTATCAGCGAGCTTTACTTTGCGGTTACTCTCTCAAATACAAGAATAATGCAGAAGATGGGTGTATTCTCAATCATTCTCACCTTCTTTGTTGTATTCATCATCAGCTCACTTCTTCTGGGCTTCTTTACCGCAAAATTCCCCCTCGGTCTCCAGATAAACTACGATTCCACCCTGGCGATTACAAAATCCCTTAACGTGGTAAGCGATAACGTACTGACCATAGTACCTCTGGGCGGCATATTCTTCTCAATCGTTTCCGCCGCTCTCCTTTTCGTTGCCACCTCACTGCTTATGGACTCAAAGGTCAACATAAAGTAATATGAAAATCGGTATTTTCGGAGGATCATTCAACCCTCCCCATAAAGGTCATCAGCGGCTTGCCGCCGAAAGCGCAAAGGCAGTGGGGCTTGATAAGGTAATCATCATCCCCTCCTGCATTCCTCCCCATAAATCATCGGGGGCGCTTGTAAGCGCGGAGGACCGTCTGAATATGTGCCGCCTTGCTTTTGATTCACCCTTGTTTGAGGTTTCGTCAATAGAGCTTGACAGAGGTAACAAAAGCTACACCTACGATACGCTGAAGCAGTTAAAGGAGATTTATCCCGAAGACGAGCTGTATTTCATAGTCGGCTCGGATATGCTTTCTTCATTCAGACAGTGGTTTCGCTGGGAGGATATTCTCTCAATGTGTACCCTGCTGGCATCATCACGTGAAGAAGGATTTCTCCCCGATTATTCCCCATACACGGATGAACAGAAGCAAAAAATCAAGTTCACGGATTCATCCCCCTTTGAGATAAGCTCAACTCAAATCAGAATTCGTCTCAAGAGCAATATGCCCTGCGACGAATTTCTTGACGAAAGGGTTACGGAATATATCCGCAATCACGGTCTTTTTGACGATGAATACGATTCCTACCGTATCATCATGAGAGAAATGCTGGATACACAAAGACTGTACCACTGCGAATGTGTCAGCGAAAGCGCAGGTGAGCTTGCAAAGCTTTACGGTGCAGACGTTGAAAAGGCAAAGCTGGCAGGTCTGCTTCACGATATCACCAAGAGAATGCCTGCGGAAGAACAGCTTTCCCTTATGGGAGAAATCACTCCTCTTGAAAAGAATAATTACAAGGTATGGCATCAGATGTCCGCTCCCGTTTTTCTCAAAGAAAAGGACATAATCACCGATGAGGAAATTTTGAGTGCAATCAGATGGCACACAACAGGCAAGGCAGATATGACTCTGCTCCAGAAAATCATATACACCGCCGATTTCATTTCGGCGGACAGAAGCTATCCCGACGTGGATACGGTAAGAAAGCTTGCCTGCTTTTCCCTTGAACACGCAATGCTGTATACCTGCCGATATACGGTGAAGGATCTGGTCAATCACGACAGACCCGTTCACCCCGCCACTTTTGAGCTGTATAACGATTTACTCAGGCATTTCGGAATGTAAGACTTAAGGAGGAAATAACATGATGGATTCAAAATTACTTGCAAAAGAAATAGCAAAGGTTCTTGACGAAAAAAAAGCAATTGATATCGTTGCAATCCAGACAGAAGAGGTTACCATTGTTTCCGACCTTTTTGTTATTGCAAGCGGTACATCAAATACTCACACTCGCTCACTTGCGGACGACGTTGAATATGAAATCAAAAAGCGCTGCGGTGTTGAGCCGGAGCATACCGAAGGCAGAGCCACCGGCTGGATTCTTCTTGACTACGGCACGGTACTCGTTCACATATTCGACGCGGAGAGCAGAGAGTATTATAATCTTGAACGCCTCTGGACAGATGCAAAGGAGCTTGACCTGTCCGACGTTATTACAGAGAATTAAGGAAAGGTGTTGCTGCTGTTATGGCACAGTACAATTTTACAGAAATAGAAAAAAAGTGGCAGAAATATTGGGCTGACCACGAAACCTTCAAAACTGACGTGTGGGATTTTTCAAAGCCCAAATTCTACGCTCTTGATATGTTCCCCTATCCCTCGGGCGTAGGTCTTCACGCAGGTCATCCCGAAGGATATACCGCCACGGATATTATTTCCCGAATGAAGAGAATGCAGGGCTATAACGTTCTTCATCCCATGGGATACGACTCCTTCGGTCTGCCCGCAGAACAGTATGCCGTTACAACCGGTCATCATCCCAACGGATTTACTCAGGATAATATTGCCACATTCTCAAAACAACTCAAGGAGCTGGGCTTTGACTATGACTGGTCAAAGATGATTGCCACCTCAGACCCCTCTTACTACAAGTGGACACAGTGGATATTCAAGCAGCTCTATCTTAAGGGCTACGCAAAGCTTGTTGATATCCCCGTTAACTGGTGCGAGGAGCTGGGTACCGTACTTGCCAACGATGAGGTTATCGACGGCAAGAGCGAACGCGGCGGTTATCCGGTTATCCGTAAAAACATGAAGCAGTGGGTAATCGACCAGGTTGCCTTTGCAGACGAACTTCTTGAAGGCCTCGAAGAAATCGACTGGCCCGAATCCACAAAGGATATGCAGCGCCATTGGATAGGTAAAAGCACCGGCGTTGAAGTTGATTTTGACGTTGTAGGCGGCGGCAAATTCTCAATCTACACCACCTGCATTGAAACAATCTACGGTATCACCTTCATGGTACTTGCTCCCGACGGCAATCTCGTTCAGGAGCTGATGCCCAGAATTGAAAATAAAGACGAAGTTAAGGCATATATTAACGAAACAATCAAAAAGACGGATATGGACCGTACCGAGCTTAACAAGACCAAATCCGGCTGCTGCCTTAAGGGCATATATGCAATTAACCCCGTAAACGGCAAGGAAGTACCCGTATTTATCGGTGACTTTGTACTTGCAAATTACGGTACGGGCGCCGTTATGGCAGTTCCCAGCCACGACCAGAGAGACTTTGAATATGCAACCGTTCACGGCATTCCCATGATTCAGGTAGTGGAAGGCAGAGACGTATCCGAGTGTGCCTTTGAAAAATACGATTATCTGGGCAAGGGCTGTAAGCTTATCAATTCCGAGGAGTTTACCGGTCTCACCGTTGAGGAAGCAAAGGAAGCAATCACCGTCAAGCTTGAAAAAGCGGGTGTTGCGAGAAGAAAGACAAATTATCATTTCCGTGAGTGGATATTCGCAAGACAGCGTTATTGGGGCGAGCCCGTTCCCGTTTACTACACAGACGATGGTGAAACCCATGTACTTGACGATGAGGAGCTTCCTCTTGTACTTCCCGAGCTTGAGGATTACAAGGGAAAGAACGGTAAGGCACCTCTTGAAAATGCCGAGGAATGGAAGATTTACGAAAAGAACGGCATTAAAGGCAAGAGAGAAACCTCAACAATGCCCGGCTCTGCCGGCTCAAGCTGGTATTTCATGAGATATATTGACCCTCAGAACGAAAATGCCATTGCAGACCCCGAGCTTCTCAAGCACTGGCTTCCCGTTGACCTTTATATCGGCGGTCCCGAGCACGCAGTAGGTCATCTGATGTATTCAAGAATCTGGAACAGATTCCTTTATAACCAGGGCGTTTCTCCCGTTAAGGAACCCTTCAAAAAGCTGGTTCACCAGGGCATGATTCTCGGTTCAAACGGCATCAAGATGGGCAAGAGATTCCCCGAATACGTAATCAATCCCTCCGATATCGTAAGGGATTACGGTGCAGATACACTTCGTCTTTACGAAATGTTCATGGGCCCCATTGAGGCATCAAAGCCCTGGAGCAATCAGGGCGTTGAGGGCGCAAAGAGATTCCTCAACCGTGTATGGAGCTTCTTCACCGAAAGCGGAAATATCAAAGACGATGCAAGAAACGAGCTTGAAAAGGTATATCACCGTACCGTAAAGAAGGTTTCCTCCGACTTTGAGCAGTTAGCATTCAATACTGCAATCAGCCAGATGATGATATTCGTAAACGCAGTCTATAAGGCAGGCAGCTGTCCCAAGGATTATGCGGAAGGCCTCATCAAAATGCTCAGTCCCATCTGCCCCCACATTTCGGAAGAAATCTGGCAGATACTCGGTCACGATGATACAATAGCATTTGAAAGCTGGCCCACCTACGACGAATCCAAGTGTGTTGACGATGAAATTGAAATCGCAGTTCAGGTCAACGGCAAGGTTAAGGAAAAGCTTATGATTTCCGCAGAAGCAACCCAGGAGGAAGCACTCGCGGCGGCGAAATCAGCCGAAAGAGTAGCCGAAGCCATCAGCGGAATGCAGATAGTCAAGGAGCTTTACGTTAAAGGCAGACTTGTCAATATCGTAGTGAAACCTCAATAAAATAAAAAAACAGTTGACAATCAAGTTCTGCTATAGTATAATCATTCGGAACTTGATTAAGATTAAGTCCCTGTGAATAACGAGGGGAGGGAATACAATGAGCACAGTAAAAGTTAAAGAAGGCGAATCACTCGAAAGCGCACTCAGAAGATTTAAGAGACAGACTTCAAGAGACGGCGTTATCCAGGAAGTTCGTAAAAGAGAACACTATGAGAAACCCTCTGTAAAGAAAAAATTAAAGTCAGAGGCAGCTCGTAAGCGTAAGTACAAATAATAACATAAAATGCCTGCCTTTATCGGCAGGCATTTTTGTATTTACTTTTTTCTTTTTTTACTATATAATATATCACAATAATTATTGAAGATGTCAGGTGATAACAATGTCCTTTATAATCAAACGAATAATTGCCCTTGTAATGTCACTGGTTATGATGCCTTTCAATTTAATGGGCAGCGTTAAGAAGGTAATGCCCGACGTAGCTCTTGATTTTACAATGGAAGCGGAAATCGAAGAAATATGCGATATAGTCAAAGAAAATTCCTACCTTGACTTAAAGCAGATAGTAACTAATCTTCCCAGCGTCAGCATCCCCCAGAAGGTGCTGAAATATACCTGCAACGTCAGTCTTCAGTCATTAAGGCAAAAGATAAGAGAGCAGGAATTCAAAGCAAAAGAAGAGGGAAATGATTTAGCATCCCTGCTGTTATATACCCTCGGTGCGGTCGTGGAGGGAATTGACGGCTGTCACGTAAAGCTGGTTCCCAGAGATGATTACTATGAGTTCGTGCTTGAAATTCATTATGTTGATGATTTCACCGAGAATATCTATACGGGAGTTTTCTATAATCCCGAAACAAACGAATTCTTCGGCGAAGACGGAAAAGGTATGGGTCAGATAGGATATGACTTTGACCTTGACGATATGCTTATTAAGGCAACCGTCAACGGCTGGATGAGAAGCTTCGGATTCTGTCTTGAATATGACGCATTCTCATATACCACTCCCTTCTTCTTTTATCACACAAGAAGATTTAAGTTTAACTACGGTGATAAAGAATGGATGATTCAGATATGGAAGGGCAATTACCTTGTTTCCAACGGCTCCGAGGTAGGCGTGTATAACAGAAATAAGGGCTCCTTCGGTTCATTCTACAACTGTGCAAATAACGACGATATGCTGAATATGTCACTCGAATTATGGCATGGTGACGAGCCCATATATCAGCTTGAAAGAACACCCCATTGGTGGGCAAACGGCTTTAAGCTGACAAAGGCCCTTTACACCGCAAATGAACTGACAATGAAATTCAGCATTGAAATGAAGGATGAGGAAATGCTTAAGGCATTCACCGAATCGGTGGACAGTAACGCTTTCCATGACGTAACCTACACCGTTGACGGCCTCAACGTAAACCTTGTATGGTAAACTGATAATCAAATAACAAAAATATTGCAGGCACCTGTTAACAAGTGCCTGCATTTATTATTTCTGTTTGGGTTATTTTCTGAACTGCTTCGGATATCAGCCCGGAGGAGTATCAACGGTACCGTCTACACATACCGTAAGCGTAGCGCCATTTCCGTTACCGTGCTGCTTATATACTCTGTTTCTGCCGGGATTATACATATTGAGAGTTGCCTGGGGTTTATTTTTAATCATCAGTCTTGCGAACACGGGGAAAGTAGTAACGGGGAAGATAAACGAGCCGCCGCCTGCCATCCACGTTGTGCAGGCAAAGAATACACAGTTCATGAAGATGGGCTCCCAGAAATTGCTTCTGAGAATCTTATCACTTACCTTCTTAACCTGTGCCTCGCTCATTTCCGTCTTTGTGGCATAGGGCTTTCTTACACCGAAAAGATTACCCGTATACGCCTCTACGTTATAGTAGATGCCCATTCCGTCGCTTCTTGTAAACGTAAACGTACCTACCGATACGCCTTCACCGGGAGGAAGCTGATATTTGCCTATCGTAAGAGTGTGTCCCGAAACGTTTTCAATATAAATCCAGATATGTCCCAGTGAAGGGAAGCCGGAATTATTGGAGCAGAGATATAAATCCGCAACGTGCTTTCCCGAAGCACTGTCGGGGTTTTCGGTGGGGTCGGTGATATCGTGTGAAGCCGCATGAGCGTCCATGTCCTCCTGAAGGAAGAAGCCCTCCGAGCATTCAGGACAAATATAATCATATATTGATTTGCCCATTGCACATTCAAACAGTGCATCGGCTTTGTCATATTTCACGCCGCAAAGGGGACAGGTAAGATTTCCTTCAACGTCCTTATGAGTGTCAATATGCGTAAGAAGCTGTGCTTTACCTTCGGCATTATCGGTAAACGTTTCCTCACACAAAGGACATTTGACGGTGTCGGGTTCTTCCGCAAAAACAGAAACACCGGTCATAAATACCATAATCAAAGTCAATATAATCGATAGTGTCTTTTTCATGATGATATTCTCCTTTATTTTGTCTTCATATCAATAAGCTCGCGGTAACTGATAAGCTCAATATCCTGTGATTTGAAATAATCAAGGACAACGGGATCCTTCATCAGCAGATATTCCCAATAACGGCGCTGCCAGGTACCGGTAATGGATTTCATTTCGTCGGTATCAAGTGCGGGATGAATAAACGTTTCCGTAATTCCTTCGGGAATCCTTCCGTGAAAATCAAGGAAGGCATCTCTGAACTGCTCGTAGGTTTCTTTGCCTTTAAGAGATTTGACCTGATCGGTAAGTATAAGATAATCGGGGGTAGGCACCTTATACGCCTTGCTGAGCACACCGGAAAATCTGCAGAAGAAATTATAGAGAGCAAGAGGTACGCCGTCGGGACAGAATTCATCCTTGGGAGTAGTACACATACGGAAGGGATATTTCTTTTCCTTACAAAGCTTGAATACTTTGGGAAGCATAAGATACTTGCCGTTCATTCCGTAAAGGGAGCCCATGTGATTATCCACCTGAACTACCTTCATACCCAGACGCTCTGCCATTTCAATCTGCGCTCTTGCCTCTGCAATGGCCTCGTCGTATTTGCAATGTGCCTCAAAGTCCTCGTTTTCGGGCCACATTCTTCCCTCAGGGTTACGGATGGTCTTACCTCCCGTAAGAGGACCCCAGGGCCATTTCTCTTCCCATTCATTGGTGAGGGTAAGGTGAACGCCGATTGCGTATTGAGGATTTTCCACGGAAAACGCCGCCGCTTCCTTTGCTTTGGGACAGGGCATCATAATTGTAGACGATTTGAGAAAACCGTTACGGAACAAATCAAAAACTGCATTATTAGCAGAATCGCAAAGTCCGAAGTCATCTGCGTTTATTATAAGATATCTTGTCATTCATATCCTCCTTAAATTATACGTATCTGTAAATGGTGATAGGTGTATCCGTGGGATAGAATTTACCTGTTTCGGGTGAAACACGCTCAACCTTACCCAGATTGGAAAGGTTTTTAAGTCCCACCGTAGAGCCGGAACGAACGGTAACGTCCGTAAAGCCCGCAAGGCGAAGCTCTGCCTGAGCCGAAACAGATAATCTTCCCTTAAGTTCGGGCAGATATGCAAGCTCGATTTCTCCGTAATGATAAACAGGATTATTCTCTGTATCAAGTGCTATCTGAACGGTCGAATACCTGTCTTCCCCTACAAGAAGTTCAACGGTAATACCCGCGCCGAAATCGTCTGCGGACATTTCGCCGGACCAGTGTATTTCTCTGCCGTCTCCGGGATAAAGGAAGGGAGTTTCTTCACCCTTTATCCTCCACGTCATTTCCACGTCGGAGCCGGTCTTGGGTCCGTGGAAGGAAACAGAGAAGGAAACGGGGCCGCCCGCTTCTGCGGAGAGATTCTTTCTGAGCTCACATTTTTTGTCAGATGAAATAACGTAACGGTTCCAGATACGGCCATAGGATTCTTCATCAACCACCGTAAAGCCGCCTTCAGCACCTACGTGCTCACCCATCGTATATGGATAAAGGGATTGAACCGTAACGGGATTCGTAATATTCCAGATTGTACCTGCCGCCTCGGAGGTTGAACCCGTGAAGCAGTATGCACCGAGAGGAGAAGGCCCGTTTTCGCCTAAAATGTAGGTATTCTGACCGCCGGAGGCAACTGTCTGAAGCTCCTTGCCGTCATAGAACAGGCACTCAAAGCTCAAGTCGTTATTATACTTGCCGTCATAGGCATTTCCCGTATATCGGAGGAAATAATAATAAGCTCTGCTATTGGTCTTTTCATCACACAGATAAAGATTTTCGTCGCATTCGGAGCTGTATTCAATACTGCCGCCCTCAAACACGTTACCGTCCTTATCAATATCAAAAATGTAAACGCTTACGTATCTCTGACTGCCGTCAAAACGCACCGCATAGAGCAGCTCGTTTGTGCCGTCTCCGTCAAGGTCATAGTCGTAATACTGGGAAACGGAGCCATAGTCAAAGCTGTCGATGTTCTTGGGAATATCGGAATTCTCAGGACAATTTTCAATATTGTGAGTCCTTACCGCATAAATCAGAGGATATTTTGTCTTAAAATCATCTGCATCAAGGAACTGTTTGTATTTACCGATTGCCTTTGAAGGAGTGAATACCACACCGGAAGCCGTAGCTTCCTCAAAGGAAATTTCCGTTGTTTCACCGGGGTCCGGCTTATTGCTGTTGTGTATCTTGATGGCTGCAACCATAACGCCGAGAGCAATCAGAAGAACGGCAACCGTACCTGCGAATCCCACAACTGCGGGATGCTTTTTGATGAAGCGGCGCAGATGCTTTCTGCGAATTTCCTTCTTCATCTGCTTTTCCGAAACGGGACTGACGTCTTCGGTTTCCTCAGTTTCCGGCTCCGTATCATTCTCGGAATCGGATACCCTCTCCGTCTTTTTACGCATAATCAGAGCATCTGCCACGTCGTCTGCGGAAACGGTTCTGTCTGCCACGTTTATTGACATGCCCTTCATCAGCATATCCTCAACGGTCGCAGGGATAAAGCCCGTACCGCAAAGGGGAACGAATTTATCGTTTGAAGTACCTCTCAGACGGCTGTCTGCGGGAACTCTGCCTGTAAGCATATAGTAAATGACGGCGCAGGCGGAATAAACGTCTGCCGCTTCGGTGATTTCCGACGTATTCTCATACTGCTCTACGGGAGCAAAGCCGGTCCTCAGAGCGTATGGTGACTCTGCGCGAAGCCCGAGGTCAACAAGCTTGACCGCTCCGGAAGAGCACATAATGATGCTGTCGGGATTGATATTACCGTGAATGAAGCCCTTTTCGTGAAGTCCCGAAAGAGAACGCAGAATGGGGATAATGGTTTCAACGGCCCGCTGATAACCGAAGGTGCCGTTCTTTTCCACATATTCACGAATGGTGACGCCGTCAAAATATTCACGTACGATATAGACGGTACCGTTTTCACGGACACAGTCAAAATATCTCTCTACGCTCTCAAGATAGTCGTAACTGCTGATTGCACTGCTGCAATCAATGGCGTTTTTCATACCTATCCTGAATTTTTCCTCATCCCCTGCGGGCAAAACGGTATTCTGACCGAATTCCCTTTTTGCAAATCCCTCAGGCAGATATTCTTTAATAACAACTCTCTTTCCTGTGTCGTTGTCAAAAGCTATATATGTAATACCGAAACCGCCTCTGCCGATAGCTTTGCCGAGAATATATCTGTCTGAAACGGCGGTGCCGGGATAAAGACAATCATCATACACAGGAGGAGTATCCGAGTCATAGCCGCAGGCGGGACAAATGTTTAAGTCATCGTCAAGCTGACCCATACAGCCGTAACACATCTGCATACACTTTCCTCCCGATAAAAATTATTCATTTTATTCTACAATATATAAAAATAAAAATCAACGGTAACAGTGTTATTTTATAAAATTTTTATTTCCATTGACAAACGCAGTAAAACAGAACATAATTATTCTGATAACAAGCAGGTTGACCCCCCAGCCTGCATAAAGGAGACAAAGTATGAAAAAGTACGATTTTATCGTAGTCGGTTCCGGCTGCGCAGGTCTTGCCGCTTCACTTGAGCTTCTCACTAAGGGTCACAAGGTCCTTATGATTGAGCAGCACAATATTCCCGGCGGAGCAGCAAGCGGATTCGTAAGAGGCAGATTCGAATTTGAGCCCTCACTCCACGAGCTTTGCAGCGTGGGCACTCCCGAAAATCCCGGTGACGTGCTTAAGATGATGGACAGATTCGGTGTAAAGGTGAAATGGAATCAGATCAAGGACTGCTTCCGTATAATTTCCGTTTACAGCGACGGCTCTCCCATGGACGTTACCCTGCCCGCAGGTAAGGACGCCTTCATTGAGAAGCTGAATTACTACGTTCCCGGCTGTAAGGATTCTATTGAAAATATGTTTGCCCTCTTTGACGAGGTACGCAGAGGCCTTGAATATGCAGGCGGCGACAGTTACAGCGTAGCGGTTCTTATGCTCAAATATCTCAACCTGCTGAAGGTCGGTGCTCAGGATTGCCTTACCGTTTTTAAGGCACTCGGCATGCCTCAGAAGGCCATTGATATCATTTCAACCTACTGGTCATATCTCGGTGTTGATATGGCTCACCTCAGCTTCCCCCACTATGCGAGTATGGTAAGCTCATACGTTACTCTCGGCGCTGCCATTCCCTCACACACCTCCCACGAAATCAGCGTAGCCATGGTCGAAAGAATCCGCGAACTCGGCGGTGACGTGATTTTCAACTGCAGAGCAGAGGAATTCATCTTTGAGGACGGCAAGTGCAAAGGCGTTAAGACGAATCTCGGCGAATTCAGAGCCGACTGCGTTCTTGCGAACATCAACCCCGACCTCATCTACGGCAATATGATGGATAAGTCATTCGTTCCCGAAAGAGAAAAGAAGCTTTCCGCCGCAAGAAACAGAAACATGAGCGCCAGAATGTTCACAACCTATATCGGTCTCAACAAGAGTGCCGAAGAGCTGGGCATCAAGGATTACTCAATCTTCATTTCCGGCACGTCCGACTCCGTAAAGGAATATGAGTCTCTCAAGAAGATTGACACCAATAATTACGAAATCTTCCTTTGCTACAACGTTGATAATCCCGAAGCTTCACCCGAGGGTACCTGCATCTGTTCCTTCACCACCTTCTATGCAGACGGTGAGGAATGGAGCAACGTAACCGACGAAGAATATTACAAGCTCAAGACAAAGATCGCAAAGCACTTCCTCGATACTCTCAAGGAAAAGGCAGGGCTTGACCTTGCTCCCTACATTGAGGAAATCTCAATTGCAACACCCTGGACCTTTGCAAGATATCTCAACACCCCCGAAGGATGCGTTTACGGTTACGAGGCATCTGACTGGGATAACATCATAGCCCGTTCAATGTCACTCAAATCCGACTATGCCGACTATGACCTCGGTCTGCTTCCCATCGGTGCGGCAGGTCCCAGAGGTGACGGTTATTCATCAGCATACATTACCGGTATGATAGTTGCCGGCATTGCGGATAAAAAATACGGAAAGGGAGGAAACAACTGATGTCAAAAAAAATAAAGCTTCAGGGCCTTTCAATGAAAAATGCCCTTGATTTCAAAAATCTTCCCCTCACCCGTGACGAAATCATCAACAACACTCCGCTCAAAGAGGTTGACGGTAAATTTGCAATCAACGAAAATGCAAAAGCACTCCATCCCGACAGACAGGATCTGGTAATCCTCGATATCATTGACCATTGCGATGCAAAGACCTTTGTAATCGGTAATGCAGACGGCAAACCCGTTGCATATTTCAGAGCAGGTCAGTATCTTTCCGTTTCAATGAAATTTGAGGGCTCAATCCTTACCAGACCTTACTCAATCAGTTCCTCACCCAAATGGGCAAAGGAAGGCAAATATGCCGTAACAATCCGCAGGAATCCCAACGGTTACGCCGCAGACAAGGCACTTGACAATTTCAAGGTGGGCGATGCGGTTACCGTATCCGCTCCCGAAGGAAACTTCTATTATGAAGAGCTCCGCGATGCAAAGGACGTAATCGCACTTGCAGGCGGCAGCGGTATCACTCCTTTCCTTTCAATGGCTTACGCAATCCGTGACGGCATTGAGGATTTCAATCTCACAATCATCTTCGGCTCAAGAAACTACGACTCAATCCTCTTCAGAGACGAGCTTGATGCAATCGCTTCGGAATGCCCGAAGGTCAAGGTAGTTCACGTACTTTCCGACGAGGAAAAAGAGGGCTTTGAAAAGGGCTTCATCACCGCCGATATCATTAAAAAATATGCTCCCGAGGGCGTATATTCAATCTTTATGTGCGGCCCCGAAGCAATGTACCGTTTTGCCGACGGCGAAATCGCAAAGCTCGGTCTTGAAAGAAAATACGTACGCAAGGAGCTTCAGAGCGTAACAAAGAACGTTGCTTCCCTTCCCGGATATCCCGCAGAAGCAGAAGGAAAGACATTCAAATGCAAGCTTGTCAGAGGCGAAGAGGTTTACGAATTTGATGCAAGAAGTGACGAGCCCGTACTGGTTGCAATCGAAAGAGCAGGCATTCAGGCACCCTCACGCTGCCGCTGCGGTGAATGCGGATGGTGCAGATCCAAGCTTCTCAAGGGCGATGTTTATATTCCCGAGTCAACAGACGGCAGACGTTGGGCAGACAAGGAAAACGGATATATTCATCCCTGTGCTTCCTTCCCCGTTTCCGACCTTGAAATTGAAGTTCCCGGTTACTATTATTGATGAAATTTCCTCCCCTTCGGTAAAACGAAAGGGAGGATTTTTTAACACAAATCGTGTAACGCAAAAGACGTTTCCTTTATAGAGGAAACAGCGGAAAATTCAAACCAAAATTTTTTCAAAAAAGGGCTTGACTAAATAAAACTACTGTGATATATTATATGAGCGTTCTGTGCTGGTGTAGCTCAGTTGGTAGAGCAGCTGATTTGTAATCAGCAGGTCGGGGGTTCGAGTCCGTCCACCAGCTCCATCAATTATTCAGAACACTATATGGAAGAGTTCCCGAGCGGCCAAAGGGAGCAGACTGTAAATCTGCCGTCATCGACTTCGGTGGTTCGAATCCACCCTCTTCCACCATGCAAAACCTCTTTTGTCAGTCAGACAAAAGAGGTTTTTGCAATGATATCCGTTCCTTGCCGAACGGGTGATATACCTTCGGTATGATATCGCTCTTCACGCGATGATATATGCCTTCGGCATATGAGGAACGAATAATATTTCATATTTGAGCGAAGCGAGAATATATCATACGGTATCAGCCGTATATCATATCGCTATGAAGCGATATATCATTGATGGCACAAATTATTATGATACATTATATCATTTGTTTGGTTGAGTTACAAAAAAAAGCACGCTTCGGCGTGCTTTTTTCAAAGTAATAAATCCCCATCTGAAAAATATTAGCCCTTTTTCCGAAACCGTCGTATAAACAGATGTAAGACAAAGATAAACATCAGATTTACGGAGGTTAATTATTATGAAAGACACAAAGGTTGAGCTTAAAGAAACCGAGCTTGAAGCTGTCAGCGGCGGAGACGTTCAAGTGCAAACATAGTCGGAACGGTTAATCAGCTTCGCAGACCAACGGCAGAAGTTACGCCGGTCGGTATGCCCGAATTAAATAACGACGAAAAATACGTATTGCGTTCCGGTCTGACCGATATCAACTCATCTTGTCTGAAAGATAATCTCAGATAATTATAAAAAATTCTTATTAAAAACATTTGCTTTTGAAAGCAGAAACATGATAAACGGGATTATTTACGGAAATCAACGCGGTATACGGTTTGCCGAATCCCGGTTTATCTTAAATTTAACATCCGGGCATAAATCAGAAAGGCAGAGGTTAGTCCCCTGCCTTTCTTCGTTCTTTTTATCTTTCCGATACTTTTTCTTTTTCCATGGTCTTTTCCGCAAGCTTTGCTCTGCGTTCGGCAAGAGCCGTCTCCACCTGTGCCTTATACTCTTTATCGTCGTTAACAAATGCGATAACAACCATG
>JAKSQQ010000014.1 GCA_024404015.1 Clostridia bacterium | reverse complement strand
ACTGAGCTAATGAATCATTTATGTTTTAGCGCTCCAATATAATATATGATTACAACCCACTTGTCAAGCATTTTTTATATTTTTTTGATTTGCACGAAAAAATACTATTGACAATCACAGATTATTATGCTAATATTCATAGGCACTTGGATATGCGGGTGTAGTTCAATGGCTAGAATTCCAGCCTTCCAAGCTGGTTGTGTGGGTTCGATTCCCATCACCCGCTCCATATAAATGCGCTTTTAGCTCAGCTGGATAGAGCAACTGCCTTCTAAGCAGTAGGTCGAGGGTTCGAATCCCCCAAAGCGTGCCATTAAAACCGTTTGCTGTTTAACGACAACAGACGGTTTTAATTTTTGCTGTTTAACGTTTTATTTTTCACACATCGGTTTCTTATATTGTTAAAAACGGCAAAACCTGCAAATCAATAATTTGGTTTTACGATTACTCAATCGGGATGGAGGTCAAAAAAAACAGAACCCTTACGGATTCTGTCTGATTTTATACAGTGTCATGCAGAAATACAATCCCTCCAAATAGAATCGACGGCTCTATGACAGACTCCAACTCTTTTTGGGATTGCTCGGTTATAATGAAGGATAGCAGAATTTAAGTCAATGCATTTTACACAAAAAATCCGAAGTCCAAAATGAACCTCGGATTTTGGTGCCGGTGGCGGGGGTCGAACCCGCACGGTGTTGCCACCGACGGATTTTGAGTCCGTTACGTCTGCCAATTCCATCACACCGGCTTATGTCTGCGTTTGTTATTATAACCGAGGTCTGCACAAAAATCAAGAAAAATTTATAATGGATGGAGAACAAAAGCAAAGACAAAAATGAGTACGGCGGGTTCCGTACTCATTCCGATTATTTGGTAAAAGTTATAAAAAGCATTGAGCCGCTTTCAATTTTTTCGGGCAGTTCAATTTCAACCCACTCGCAGTTTTCGTTTACCGTATAGCACTTGTCAACGACGTACTCCCCTGCGTCAATTCTGAGCTTTCTGTCTCTCTTTTCGGAAACATTTGAAATAAGCATAGCCGCTTCACCGTTATCACCCTTTGCGGCAACGGCATACATATCCTTGCGAAGCTTGTTCTTTATCTCAACCTGATTACCGAGTTTATAAATCTGACCGAAAGCGTAGAAGCCGTAATAAGCCGATGAGGGCTTACGGTCTCTGACAAACAGACCCGCCCAGGTCAGATAATCATCATCTCCGTCATAATAATGCGCCAAATCAAGGCCTTCATTCTGGAACATAATCAGCATTGAGGTCTGATTTGCACCGTAGCGGCGGTCAATCTGATCATTTTCGGTAGGATTGTAATTCCACTCATCGCAGATTATTTCGGTATCTCCGTAGCCGGCTTTTTCAAGATTTTCCCTTACATACTTGATATATCTTGCATTTCTGGCGGTTACTGTATAACTGTGCCAGGAGAAGAAATCCATGGGAGAATTATGTTCCTGAATATACTTAAGGAAATTCTGAAAATAAACAACAAAATACTGATTTCTCGAGCTTGCACCCGTATTAAGAGTATTCGTTTTAGTCAATGCATAAAAACCGCAGGAGCCGTAGCCGCCGATTTTAAGCTCGGGGAATTTTTCTTTGAGATATTTTGCCGAAACGTCGTAAAGGCGGAAAAATTCTTCATCCGTACCGATCCAGAAGTGATTGTCGTTTATATCGTCACTGTTTTCGGGCTCATTCCAGATTTCCCAGTATTCAATACCGTAATCATAACCGTTTGCCCATTCCTCGTTATAGTGGAGGATAATGTGCTCGCAAATCTGCGCCCATTTGGTATAATCCGCGGGAGGTACAAGATAATCGTGGGCTGAAACGGGGTCGCTGTAGCTGATGCCCAGACGGAAGAACGGGGTCATGCCCGTATCAACGATAGCAGCAATCACCTTGTCGCATTCCTTGAAATTATACGAATTTTCGTCATTGACGTCTGCCAAAAAATCGGGAAAAATATTATGAATATCCGTGCAGTTGATATCATGAGTTCTGCAGGAGGTCATATTGGCATCGGTGAAATATTTGTTTACTTCACTGTCAAGCTCATATTCGGGCATTCTGCCGATATTATGGACAGGTCTGATTTCGTCAACAACATTATCAAAATCAACTCTGATAACATTCGGTGTAAATATCATCTGTGCCAGGGAAATTACGAAAGCCATTATTGCCGCAAAAATTTTTTCAAGCATATATTGTCACCGTCTTTCAATGAATTGCGTGTTCGCAACCGATATTATTGCCGTTCCAGAATTTTCTTGTTTCCGTCATTTTCAACAGTCCTCGTTATTATCATTCGGCGGCAGAAACCACCCGATATTTCTGAAGATATACGATAATTTTTAAGCGGAACCTCCCGATGATATTGTCATCACCTGTTTGTTGAATTGAATTATACCACACATCACTATGTATCTCAATATATAATGTAAGATATATGCAAATATATTTGAATTAACCGGGGGTAAAAATCAGAGAGCTGCTTCAAAAAATAAAACACGGGAAATCAAAAATGAAATTCCGTGATTAGCAGTGACTGTCCGATTTGATTACTGCACTCTGGTATCTGCCGACTGTTTCAAGTTTTTAATTTCATTTTATCTCCCTGTCATTACTGTATCATATTCCGACACGTTTTTCCATAAATAATTGATAAAGCCACGTTCAAAAGAACAGAGCTTTTGACTAATAGATAAGTGTATAGGCATATCCGGCTAAACCGGAAAGAAGAATCAAGCCGATTATAAATAACCACTGGCTTACGGATTGTCTTGAAAAAACACCCACGACCTCGCGAATCATCGCATTCGGCCAGAAATACCATTTTGTACGTGCGCCGATACCATCCGCCTTTACGCCGACTTCTTGAGCGAGAAGACCGCTTCGGAATACATGATAATTCGTTGTGGAATATGCGATTGATGCGTTTTCGGTACGGGCGTCGATAAGCTCCTTGGAGAACTTCATATTTTCATGAGTAGTTGTTGATTTATCTTCTGCCAAAATAAGTTCCTGAGGGATTCCCTGCTCCAGAAGATACTGCTCCATTGCTTTGGCTTCTGCAATGATTTCGTCATCACCCTGTCCGCCGGAGGGCACAAATACGGCTTTCTTGCCGGTGGCCTGATATTGCTTATTCCAGAAGTCAACGGCACGATCCACGCGTCCCCGAATAAGGGGGAACAGCGTGCCGTCCTTGCGGATTGCACATCCGAGAATGATGATGTAATCCTTATCATAAGGAACCTTATGGTAAGCTGCCTGTAGACACGTTATGATTGACCCTATCAAAAGGACCTGAAAGATTGCAAAGCCGGCACTGTAAACAGCGTAGGTAACGGTGAATGCTACCGAATGAGTTCTGTAGGCAGCAAAAAACAGCATAACGTTTACTGCCGTACCGACAGCCAAAGCTACAGCAATCCCTATACCCAGCATATTTGCCAGGCGTTTACCCTCGTGACGAATCAGCTTTACATTACTGATTGCCAGAGCAATCGCAAACACGACCACAAAGGGTATTGTTAACAAGGAATATGCCAGCATCAGATTTTTGGTGATAACAATTAAAAGCTTGGCTGTTTGTACGTATGGAAGAATCAACGTGGAAAGACCTGCCGCCAGATAAATTAAGAACAAAATCGAAAACAGCAGGATAGAAGCACAGCACGCAATCGAGCGGAAGGAATAATAGGCGTCTTTCTGATATTCCTTTCGTAACCAGATGAAGAAAAAAGCCGCCAGACCGAATATTGTTGTCAAGCCCCAATAGGTTGTGTTGAAGCCGGCATAGTCAAAGCCGTCTTTGCGCGCAAAGATAAGACCTGCTTTCAGTACGTTTACATAAGTAGTTTCCGTGATGGTATTTGTATATGTACCTCGGGTAATTGTATATTTGACGTGAATCCGGCCTGATCCCGGCTGCACTGATTTCAGCGTGAGTACGGTTTCATCGGCATTGGTTTCAATGCCGGACAATTCAACGATTTTATCTCCTTCGGATTCAAAGGAAATATCGCTGAGCTGCTCCGCCGGTCTGTGAATCCGATAATAATACTTCTGACTTTGTATGACGGAAATTGTTCCGAATAAGCTGAAAATCATAAGGCTAGCCAAAGCCAAGCTTAATGACGCGTGATTTTTCAAAAACAGTTTCAGTTTCATAGCATACTCCGCAAATGATGATGTACACGTGATTATATCATATTGTCATGAATTATTCCACTAAATTTTCACAAATATTCCCGAGGCAACTGTAGGTTTACAATAGATGTGTTACAAAAGAACAAAATATGAAAAAGTGCAGCAAACGATGAGCGGAGTTCGATTTCCGCGAAGAGAAGAAGAAGCCGAAAATCCTTTATTTACAAGGGTTTTCGGCTCTTTTTAGATGGCACCCTGAGGCGGATTCGAACCGCCGGCCTTTCGCTTAGGAGGCGAACGCTCTATCCTGCTGAGCTATCAGGGCTTATTCAATTTTGAACTCAGGTGCAAACACCTTTTGAGGAAAGGCGGTCGCTTTACCGTAACCTTAGGAGGCGAACGCTCTGTCCTGCTGAGCTGCGGAGACTCATATCGTCACGTATTCTATCAAATCCTTATTGTAAAGTCAAGAAAAAAACCGCCGGATTTAGGAAATATCTTTATGTATTTTGCCATACAAATTCGTCTTGAAATTATGCAGTTTATATAATATAATATTTGCGGTCAAAAATGATATCAAACATATCTAATCGAAAGGACGAAAAATATGAGTTTACTTAACAAAAAGACAGTTGACGATCTTAACGCAAAAGGCAAGAAGGTACTCGTACGTTGTGACTTCAACGTTCCTCTCAAGGACGGTGTAATCACTGACGAAAACAGAATCAATGCAGCTATCCCCACCATCAAGAAGCTAATTGACGACGGTGCAAAGGTTATCCTCTGCTCACATCTCGGCAAGCCCAAGAACGGCCCCGAAGCTAAATTTTCACTTGCTCCCGTTGCAGCACGTCTTACCGAAAAGCTGGGTAAGGAAGTTGTTTTTGCCGCTGACGATACAGTTGTAGGTGAAAACGCAAAAGCCGCTGTTGCAGCCATGAATGACGGTGACGTAGTTCTTCTTGAGAACACCCGTTTCCGTGCAGAAGAAACAAAGAACGGCGAAGCATTCTCCAAGGACCTTGCTTCTCTTTGCGATATCTATGTAAACGATGCTTTCGGTGCAGCTCACAGAGCACATTGCTCAACAGTAGGCGTTACCGAATTTGTTGACGAAGCAGCCGTAGGTTACCTCATGGGCAAAGAGCTCAAGTATCTCGGCAATGCAGTTGAAAATCCCGTAAGACCCTTCCTTACCGTTCTCGGCGGTGCAAAGGTAGCAGATAAGCTCAACGTTATCGATAACCTGCTTTCAAAGGCAGACACACTTATCATCGGCGGCGGTATGGCTTATACATTTCTTGCAGCCAAGGGCTACGAAATCGGCAAGTCACTCCTTGACGAATCAAAGATTGACTACTGCAAGGATATGCTCAAGAAGGCAGAAGAAAAAGGCGTTAAGATTCTCCTTCCCATCGACGTTGTGGCGGCTGAAGAATTCCCCGATCCCATCGATGCTCCCATTGAAACATCTGT
This sequence comes from Clostridia bacterium, assembly GCA_024404015.1. GTDB lineage: Bacteria > Bacillota > Clostridia > Oscillospirales > Acutalibacteraceae > CAG-177. Next base: position 23,192 of record JAKSQQ010000014.1, on the reverse strand, counting down.
TTTTGACGCAGACAAGATTCCCGCAAACATGGAAGGCCTTGATATAGGACCCAAGTCCCAGGCACTTTTTGCAGATGCAGTCAAGTCCGCAAAGACAGTCGTATGGAACGGTCCCATGGGCGTATTTGAGAATCCCGTACTTGCAAAAGGTACAATCGCAGTAGCAAAGGCACTTGCAGAATCCGATGCAGTTACAATCATCGGCGGCGGTGACTCAGCAGCAGCAGTCAACACCCTCGGCTTCGGTGATAAGATGACTCATATTTCAACAGGCGGCGGTGCTTCCCTTGAATTCCTTGAGGGCAAAGCTCTTCCCGGCATTGAAGCAGTTAACGATAAATAATTCAATTCAACATATTTTCAAAGGAGATATTTATTATGGATAAGTCACTCCGCAGACCTGTTATCGCAGGTAACTGGAAAATGAACAATACTCCCGCTCAGGCAAAGGCACTCATCGAAGAAATGAAGCCCCTCGTAGCAAATGCAGACTGTGACGTAGTTCTCTGCGTTCCCTACATTGACCTTTATGCGGCAATGGAAGCGGCTGAGGGCTCAAATATCAAAATCGGTGCCGAAAACTGCCACTGGGCAGAAAAAGGTGCTTTCACAGGTGAAGTTTCCGCCGAAATGCTTAAGGCAGCAGGCGTTCCCTACGTTATTATCGGTCACTCCGAAAGAAGACAGTACTTCGGCGAAACAGACGTTACCGTACGCAATCGCGTAAGAGCCGCTCTTGACGCAGGTCTCAAGGTTATTCTTTGCGTAGGCGAAGTTCTTGCAGAGAGAAAGCTCGGCATCACAGAGCAGATAGTATGCGCTCAGACAGAAATCGCTCTTGCAGGCGTTTCCGCAGAGGAGCTTAAAAATATCATCATCGCTTACGAACCCGTATGGGCTATCGGTACAGGCGAAACAGCTACTCCCGAGCAGGCAAACGAAGTATGTGCCATTATCCGTAATCTTGTTGCACGTCTTTACAGCAAGGCAGATGCAGACGCATTCGTAATCCAGTACGGCGGTTCAATGAACGACGGCAACGCAGCAGAGCTTCTTGCTCAGTATGACGTTGACGGCGGCCTCATCGGCGGTGCATCACTCAAGGCAGACAAATTCGCAGCTATCGTTGCGGCAGCAAGCAAATAATATATTCCGAGCGGGTAGGCCAAAAGCTTACCCGCTATGAATCTATATGAAGGTGAACAATATGTCAGAAAAAGTTGTACTTATAGTTATGGACGGTGTGGGCTTCTCCAAGACGGGTCTCGGTGATGCCGTAACACTCGCAAACACTCCCACTCTTGACAAGCTTCTCAAGACATGCCCCAACACACGCCTCAAGGCACACGGTGACGCAGTAGGTCTCCCCTCAGACGATGACATGGGCAACAGTGAAGTAGGTCACAACGCTCTCGGCTGCGGTCAGATTTACTCACAGGGTGCAAAGCTTGTAAATGAATCCATTTCATCCGGCAAGATTTACGAATCCGACGCATGGAAGGAAATCGCATCAAACTGCAAATCAAAGGGCAGTGCTCTTCATTTTATCGGTCTGCTTTCAGACGGTAACGTACATTCAAACATCTCCCATCTTTTTGCTATGCTTGAGCAGGCAAAGGCAGAAGGCATCAAGCAGGCCCACTGCCACATTCTGCTTGACGGAAGAGACGTTCCCGCAACATCCGCACTCACTTACGTTGACGCGCTTGAAGAAAAAATTGCTTCTCTCAATGACGATACATTTACAGCCGACATCGCTTCAGGCGGCGGCAGAATGAAGATTACCATGGACCGTTACCAGGCAGACTGGAACATGGTCAAGCTGGGCTGGGATACCCACGTAAAGGGACTCGGCAGACAGTTCGGCAGCGCAAAGGAAGCTGTTGAAACATACAGAAACGAAATCAGCGGCATTATTGACCAGGATCTTCCCGCATTTGTTATCGGCAGAGACGGCAAGGCAATCGGCCCCGTCAACGACGGTGACAGCGTAATTCTCTATAATTTCCGCGGCGACAGAGCTCTTGAACTGAGTATGGCGTTTGATTATGACGACTTTGATGCATTTGACAGAGGTACAAAGCCCGACGTGGTTTATGCCGGTATGCTTCAGTACGACGGTGACCTTAAGCTCCCCGCAAGATACCTTGTAAATCCCCCCGAAATTAAAGATACACTTGCACAGCTTCTCGTTTCAAAGGGCATGACACAGTTTGCAGTTTCCGAAACACAGAAATACGGTCACGTTACCTATTTCTGGAACGGCAACAAGAGCGGAAAATTCAGCGAAGAGCTTGAAACATACATGGAAATCCCCTCCGACAAGGTTTCATTTGACGAACGTCCCTGGATGAAATCCGCAGAGGTTACCGATGCGGTTATCGAAGCGATGAAATCCGGCAAATACGATTTCATCCGCTGCAATTATCCCAACGGCGACATGGTAGGTCACACCGGCTCTCTCGATGCCACCATCACCGCAGTTGAATCGGTAGACCTGGGTCTTGCAAGAGTTCTCAAGGTTGCAGATGAGCTGAACATTACCGTTCTCATCACTGCAGACCACGGCAACGCAGACGAAATGCTTGAAAAGAACAAGAAGGGTGCAGTTCAGGTAAGGACCGCTCATTCACTCAATCCCGTACCCTTTATCATTTACTCAAAGAACGAATACACAATCAGAGAAGGCAATTACGGCCTTGCAAACGTTGCTCCCACGGTAGCAAAAATATTCGGCATCGAGCCCTATGCAAGCTGGGAAGCATCCATGATCTGATTTTCAGACCGGAGGAATCAAATTGACGGAAACAGTAAACACAATAGTTGACAACGCATGGGATATTATTCTTGATACGGTGACAGACACGGCAAAGCTTATCCCCTTTCTGTTTCTCACCTATCTGCTTATGGAATTTATCGAGCATAAGACATCGGAAAAATCCGGGTCGCTAATGGCGAAGGCGGGTAAATTCGGACCCGTTCTCGGCGGTCTGCTCGGCATAATACCTCAGTGCGGGTTCTCGGCTTCTGCGGCAGGTCTATATTCCGGCAGATTGATTACCCCGGGCACTCTCACGGCAATATTTCTCTCCACCTCTGACGAAATGCTGCCCATATTCATATCCGAACACGACAAGATAAGCACAAAATCAATTATCGAAATCCTTGTAATAAAGGTCGTGGTGGCAATAATCTTCGGCTTTGCCGTTGATATGGTTATGCACATAAGACACAAGGACAGTCAAAAGCTTGAAATACAGAGCATCTGTCAAAACGAGCACTGTCATTGCGAAGAAGGCGGTATATTCAAATCGGCACTTATCCATTCGGGTCAGATAGTGGCGTTCATATTTATTATTTCGCTTATTCTCAACACGGTGGTAACTGTCGTGGGCGAAGACACTCTCGGCAAGCTCTTCGTCAATATTCCTTTTGTGGGATGCCTGATATCAAGTCTTATCGGGCTTATCCCCAACTGCGCCGCTTCCGTTGTTATAACTGAGTTGTACCTTTCCGGCGTAATAAGTGCAGGTACGCTTATTTCCGGATTGCTTACGGGATGCGGTATAGGTTTACTGGTACTGTTCCGCACCAACAGAAACAATCTCAAAGAGAATTTATCTATTCTTTCCATGATGTATTTCTTCGGAGTTGCTGCGGGATTTATGGTAGAATTGACGAAAATAGAAATATAAATTTGTAATTTCGCATAAAATTAGGATATTTTCAATTACACAGGTTTATTTTCATATTATATTATGTTATAATGTGCATTAATAATTCCGTAATGTGCGGAAAATATGGAGGTAATTTATGAAGACTTATGCAAAAAGTTTCAAAAAGATTCTCGCTGCATTACTGACGGTAATCATGGTATTCTCATGCTTTATCATGGCAGTATCCGCTGAGGATCCCCTCACTCTTAAGGTTGAACTTACGGCAGACAAGGACGCGAAGACAATCACAGCCGCGGTTGAGGCACCCGAGGGCTATGAAATCAACTCCGATACAATTGCGTTCACCGTCAGTCCCAACGCTGACAAAACACTGACAACAGACAACGGCTGTATCTTCTACAATCTCAAATACGGCACGAAGTATGTTGTTGAAGTAACTTGTAAAGTTACCAAGAACGGCGGTTCAATCATCAAGTCAGCTGCCGGCAAGAACGAAAAGACACTTGAAAAGAAAGACGGTCCCGAGGCCCCCGAAGGCCTTATGGTTGAAGCAATCACAGACGACAGCATCACTGTTTCCAAGATTGACAATGCCATTTATTCACTTAATAACGGTGAATACACAACAAACAACGAGTTCACAGGTCTTTCAAACGGTCAGACCTATACCATCTCCGCTAAATATGCAGAGACTGATGACACCAAGGAAAGCGATATCGTTACCTGCAAGGCAACTCTCGATTCATTCGTAAAGGTTGCAACATATAATAATAAAGGTCTTGCATTCTATGCAATTTCCAACAACACCGGTAAGACTATCACCGTTTATCGCACTATGGGCGAAATTGAGTCAATCAGCGTTGTTCCCACTGCTCTCACCAATCAGCAGCCCGACGGTTCCTTCCTTCTTTACAATCTGAAGGCAGACACAGATTACGTAATCACAGCCAACGGCGACAGCTCCGCGACAATCACAATGTCCATCGTTGACCTTACAAGAACTGCTCCCGCCAACTTCAAGGTTATCAGCGGAACAAAGGATTCCGTAAAGGTTTCCGAATACACCGACAAGGACGTTGAATATACAATCGACAACTGGGCTACATCTCAGGATTCCAATGAATTCACAGGTCTTACCGCAGGTACTGAATACACCATCAAGGTAAGATACAAGGCAACCGAAACCAAGCCCGAAAGCTACGATGCCGAAGTAACATACAAGCCCCTTGCAAGCCAGGAAGCCCCCAAGGCATCCGACGTTAAGGTTGAATCAAAGACAGAGGATTCCATCACTCTTACCGCTATTAAGGGCGCAGAATATTCAATTCTCAACGGTGCTGAATGGCAGGATGATCCCACATTCAGCGGACTTACCGCAGGTACCGAATACACCTTCCAGGTTAGAATGAAGGCAACTGAAACTGCAAATGCAAGTGATGCAATTCAGGTTAAGGGCACTCCCAAGGCAGTTCAGTCCGCTCCCGCTGACTTTGCAGTTACCGCTCTTACAAAGACATCCGTTACCGTTACAAGCTACGCTGCAGGCGGAGTTGAATACTCAAGAGACAACAACGAAAAGGATCCCGACAAGAAGGTATGGCAGGACAGCAATACTTTCAGCGGTCTTTCAACAGGTGCAGAGTACACAATCTTTGCAAGATATAAAGAAACAGACACCAAGCAGGCAAGTGAAGTGGTTTCCGTAAAGGTTGTTCCCAGCGAGATTTCACTGGTAGTAAAGACAGCCGAAATCAAAAACGGCAGCGGTTACATTAACATCACCGTTACCTACGATGAAAACTATGAGCTTACCGGCGTTACCCTCAAGAAGGCAGACAGCGATACGGTTATCGAGCCCGCAAACGATCCCGTTAATGAAGCAAAAAACGGCGTTACATCCGCTATTTTCGTAAATCTTGAAATCGGCGTTTCCTATGAAGTTTCCGCAACGGCTCACAAGAACGACGGCGACACAAAGGCAACAATCAACGTTGAAATCAAGAAGAAGGATTGCGAGCTTGTTCCCACCGGCTTCAAGGTAGAGGCAATTACCGAAAATTCCGTTACTCTTACAAAGATTGACGGTGTTGAATACAGCAAGGACGGTAAAAACTACGTTGCAGACAACGAGTTCGAGGGACTTGAAACAGGTAAGGAATACACCTTCTACGCAAGATATGCGGAAACTGCAGATACAAATGCAGGTAAAACAGTATCCGTAAAGGCAACTCCCAAGAAATACATGGACAAGCCCACCACTCCCGTTCTCGTATCAAAGACAAAGAATTCAATCACCATTAAGGAAATCAAGGGTGCCGAGTATTTCATCAACATCAAGGACGATACACATCCCGACACCGGTTGGACAACAAATACGACCTTCACGGGACTTGCCGAAGAAACAGAGTACGAAATCTTTGCAAGATATCCCGAAACGGCCACAACACAGAAGAGTGCAGAATCAGCAGCTCTTGTAGTCAAGACACTCAAGGCATCTGCAAACAATGTTCCCCCCGCTCCCACATTTGCCAACGTTACCGAGCATAAAATCACAATCACTAAAATTGAAGGCTGCGAATACATGCTCTACAAAGAGGGCGAAGAGTCCAAGGGCGTATGGAAGTCAAACAACGAATATCAGAATCTTGAAGCAGGTACATGGTACTGCGCAAAGCTGAGAATTCCCGTTGACGAAACAGTTCAGGAGCCCAACCCCGAATCAAAGGTTTCCAAGATTAAGACAAATACCGCTGCTCCCTACATCATTGACGAAAGCAAGCTTGAGGGCTTCACCTTAACAACAGATAACGGTAAATTCTCAATCGAAGCAAAGGCAGTCAAGAAGGCAACTACCGATGAACAGTGGGGCGACATCAGATTCATCCCCGCAAAGTATCAGGTAATCAAGGACGGCGCAATCGTACTTGAAGGAAACTTCACCACATCCGATGCCAAGACATATAAGGCAGAAGGTTCCGTATCAGCATCCGGTGACTACGCCGTGAAAGTTATCTATAACAAGCAGAGATTCAACGGCACTGCATACGAAACAATCGCTAATCCCGTTCAGAGCAAGACATTCTCTGTTAAGAATGCCATTCTCTACTACATCGGCAAGTTCTTCTCATTCATCGGAACGACCATTCCTCAGCTTCTCATAAAGTTCTTTGACTGGTTCAGAAGTGCCGATATCAAGCTTCCTACAACCACAACGACTGCTGTCTGATTTAAGAAGCAGAAATCAAAATAAAATCAAGTAAAAATATTATAAAAAATAAATAATAATACTTGAAATGATACCCTGCGTGTGATATAATGCTTGAGCAATTCACACGCAGGGCTAATTTTATTGCCGGTGCGGGGTCAAACCCGTTGCAATATCAGGACCTGCGGCGGTTGTGTCTGACATTAGATACAAAATTAACTAAGGAGGAAAAAATCATGTCAGTAGTTTCAATGAAACAGTTACTCGAAGCAGGTGTTCACTTCGGTCATCAGACCAGAAGATGGAATCCCAAAATGGCAGAGTACATCTTCACAGAGCGTAACGGTATTTACATCATCGACCTTCAGAAGACCGTTAAGAAGCTCGAAGAGGCATATCTCTTCATCCGTGAAATCGCTGCAGACGGCGGTGAAGTACTCTTCGTAGGTACCAAGAAGCAGGCACAGGACAGCATCAAGGAAGAAGCTATCCGCTGCGGTATGCCCTTTGTCAACGCTCGTTGGCTCGGCGGTATGCTCACAAACTTCAACACAATCAAGAAGAGAATCGCAAGACTTGCTCAGCTCAAGGCAATGGAAACCGACGGCACATTTGACAAGCTTCCCAAGAAGGAAGTTACAAAGCTCAGCCTCGAAATCGAAAAGCTTGAGAAGTTCATGGGCGGTATCACAGAAATGAAGAAGCAGCCCGCTGCTATGTTCATCGTTGACCCCCGCAAGGAAAAGATTGCCGTTCTCGAAGCTAAGAAGCTCGGTATCCCCATCGTTGCTATCGTTGATACAAACTGCGATCCCGATGAGGTTGACTATGTAATCCCCGGCAATGACGATGCTATCCGCGCTGTTAAGCTTATCGCAGGCGCTATGGCAGATGCAGTTATCGAAGGCAGACAGGGTGAGCAGACCGCTCCCGAAGCTGCTCCCGAAGCTGAAGAAGCAAAGACTGAGGAGGAATAATACAATGGCATTTACAGCTAAAGACGTACAGGCACTCAGAGAAAAAACCGGCGTTGGTATGATGGACTGCAAAAAGGCACTTACCGAAGCTGACGGTAATGTCGATAAGGCAATGGAAATACTCCGTGAAAAGGGCCTTGCTTCCGCAGCAAAGAAGGCAAGCCGTGCAGCTGCAGAAGGTACAGTAGCAGCTTTCAGCACCGCTGATGCTTCTGCCCTTGTAGAAATCAACTGCGAGACAGACTTCGTAGGTAAGAACCCCGAATTCGTAGGTCTTGCAAATGCAATCGCAAAGACTGTTGCAACAGTTAAGCCCGCTGACCTTGATGCACTTAACGCAGCAACAATCGCTGACGGCACACTTTCAGTTGCCGATGCTCTTCAGGAGCTCTTCCTCAAGATCCGCGAAAACATGAAGCTTCGCCGTTTCGCTCTTGTAGAAGGCAAAGCTGTTTCCTATATCCACGCAGGCGGTACCGTAGGCGTTCTCGTTGAGTTCGATACCGACGATGCTACTGCAGCAAAAGACGAATTCATCGCCATGGGCAAGAACGTTGCAATGCAGGTTGCAGCTATGAGCCCCGAATATCTTGCAAAAGAAGATATCTCCGCTGACGAGCTTGCAAAGATGAAGTCAATCATCATTGATTCTTCACTTAATAAGGCCGACACTCTTCCCAAGCCCATCCTCGTTGAGCTTTGCACAAAGTGCTGCGCAGAGAAGCTTTGGAGTGACGAAGATATCGCCGCTTATGAAGAGCAGAAAAACAACAAGTTCCTCTTCAACTTCCTTTCAAAGGAAGCTGTTGCTAAGCTTGCTGAGCTTGCAGTTGCAGGCAAAGAAAAGTATGTTGAAAACAAGATCTTTGCAGGCGCTGTTGACGGCCGTCTCAAGAAGCAGCTCAAGGAAGTTTGCCTTCTTGAACAGGAATTCGTACGTGCTGACCTCTTTGAAGGCAATGTAGGCGGTTACGTAGCTGACGTAGCCAAGAAGCTCGGTGCCGATATCAAGGTTAAGAAGTTTGTTCGTTTCGCTAAGGGCGAAGGCCTTGAGAAGAAGGTTGACGATTTCGCTGCTGAAATCGCAAGCATGGTTAAATAATTAACGCAAAAAAGGTGCTTCGTTTATCGGAGCACCTTGATTTTTTACAAGAAAAGACCGCCGAAAAAATCGGCGGTCATTATTTTATCCTAATTCGGCAAGCTTTCTGCCCATAAGCACACCCATTACTGATGCCATCATAAGTCCTCTTGTCCAGCCGCTGGAGTCACCCAGGCAATGAAGTCCCTCCACGCTTGTATTGAAATTCTCATCCATTTTAATTCTGTTGGAGTAGAATTTGAGTTCGGGAGAATAAAGAAGTGTTTCCCTTGATGCGAAACCGGGAACGACAATATCAACCGCCTTGATGAAGTTGATAATATTCATCATTGACCTGTAAGGCATTGCGGCGGTAATATCACCTGCGACCGCATCCACAAGGGTGGGCTTTACGTTTGACTGTGAAAGCTCCTTGTCCCACGTTCTTTTACCGTCAAGGATATCACCGTATCTCTGTACCATAATATGACCTGCGCCCAACATATTTGTAAGCTCTCCCACCTTCTGGGCATAGGCAATGGGCTGATTGAAGGGATGGCTGAAATTGTGGGAACACAGAATGGAAAGATTGGTATTATCGCTCTTCATTTCCTTATATGAATGGCCGTTTACCACTGCAAGACTGTTGTCGTAATTTTCCTGGCTGACAAATCCGCCCGGATTCTGGCAGAAGGTACGCACCTTATTTTTGAAGGGAAGAGGATAACCGATGAGCTTTGATTCATAGAGAACGTCGTTTACGGTTTCCATTATTTCATTTCTTACCTCAACACGGACACCTATATCAACAGTACCCGGCTGATGGGCAATACTATGCTCGGCGCACTTTGCTTCAAGCCAGTCCGCTCCCCTTCTGCCTGCGGCAATGACGGTATGTTCGCCGTAGATTTCCTCATTGGATGAGCCGTTGGAAACGCAGACACCGATACACTTACTGCCATCCATGATTATGTCGTCACATTCGTATCCGAACATGATATCCACGCCGTTTTTAAGCAGATGCTGTTCAATTGCATAATAGAGGTCTCTTGCCTTTTCGGTACCGAGATGTCTTATGGGGCAGTCAACAAGCTTCAAATCGGCTTTAATCGCCCTTTTACGTATTTCCTTGACAGCTTCGGGATTGCTTACTCCCTCCACCTTTTCGTCTGCGCCGAAGGCAAGATATATTTTATCGGTATAGGCAATGGTTTCCTCCGTAAGCTCTTCACCGATAAGCTTGGGAAGGTCACCGCCTACCTCATAGCTCAAAGAAAGCTTACCATCGGAAAATGCGCCTGCGCCGGAAAAGCCCGTGGTAATGTGGCAGTAGGGCTTGCAGTTTACACAATGACCAACCTTTGCTTTGGGACAGTTTCTGTTTTCTATGGCAGAGCCCTTTTCAACGATGAGTATTTTTTGCTTACTGCCTTTATTGAGCATTTCAAGTGCGGTAAATATACCCGCAGGGCCTGCACCGATTATAATGGTATTATATTTCATAATATTACCTCAAAAATATAAAGGACCCGCCGAAGCAGGTCCGTTTTTTTATTTAAGACCGCCGATCTTTTTAATAAGTAAACAGCAATCATCAAAATCCATAAGCTTGGGAACCGGGTAAAGAGGATTACCTTCTCTGAGGGCTCTCTGAGCGATGGTGGGAATATCCTTTTCAAGGATACCCTCAATATGCTCGGGAATACCCATAGATGCATTTAACTCACGCACCTTTGCGATAAAGAGCTTTGCCTTTTTGGAGGTTGTAAGCCCTGAGGTTTCCAGGCCTGCAGCATCGGCAAGCATGGCAAGACGCTCGTAAGCCGTCTCTCCGTAATAGTCAAGCACGTAGGGCAGAATTACAGACATGGCAAGGCCGTGGGGAACGTTATAGAATCCGCCCAAATTATGGCCTATTGCGTGAACATAGCCCACGTATGCCCTTGTGAATGCAATACCCGCATAATATGAAGCTTTAAGCATATTGGCTCTTGCTTCAAGATTACTGCCGTCATCGTATGCAATTTTAAGATTATCAAAAATAAGCTTTACCGCTTTCTTTGCGGCATCCTCGGTATTGGCAACGTTGCTTCTGCCGATAAACGCCTCAACGGCATGGGTAAGAGCATCCATACCCGTAGTAGAAGTAATTTTGGGAGGAAGACCAATTGTAAGCTCGGGGTCAAGAACGGCAACTCCGGGGCGGAGCTTGGGATCGTTGACAGCACCCTTCTCGTGGGTTTCCTCATCGGTGATTACAGCGGCAACCGTAACCTCTGAGCCGGTTCCCGCAGTAGTGGGAACGGCAAAAATGGGAGGAATCTTTTTGGTCACCTTCAGAACACCAATCATCTGCTTAATCTTTTTATTGGGATTGGCAACAACCGCGCCTGCCGCCTTAGCGGTATCCATAGGCGAGCCGCCGCCGAAGGAAATCATTGCCTGACAGTTGTTGCTGACATAGGCATTTTTACACGCCTCAACGTTTCTGATAGTGGGATTGGGCTGAACCTCGTCAAATACCGTATATTTGATACCTTCCTTTTCAAGGGCCTCATAAAGACCGTCAAGAAGATGAAGAGAAGTCAGTCCCTTATCGGTTACGACAAGAACATTGTCATATCCTTTTGACTTAATGAGGGCGGGAAGCTTTTTTACGGCACCGGGACCTTCAAGAAGCTCCGGCTCGTCCCAGTTAAGAATATCCGTACCCATAACAAGCTTCATAACGAACTGATAGGAACGGGCATATACTTTTGCTAAATTTGAAACAGACATACAAAAAAATCCTTTACATTTATTTTCCGTCAGTATTATATCATAGACAATAATCCTATGCAATATCATTATAAAAAAAATTAAGCGCCGGTCAAAGACCGACGCTTGTAAAAAATGTCATTATTTGTCAAGATTTCTTGTACACTTGGTAACAGTCTTGAATACGTCTTCAAATCTGTTGAGAGCATCGTCAATAACCTCATCTGTATCAGCAAGTGAAGTGTAAAGACGTGAGCCGGCAAGTGTAACGATACCGTGTGCCATGTAAGCGGCACCCATCTGTTCCATAGCAACCTTTCTGCGAAGCATTTCGGGCTTCTTCTGGAGCATGGGAATAACTGATGCAGGAAGGAACATTGAGCTGAAATCGTAGCTCATTGCACCGGAGCACTCAAGGTGGCAAATTGAGCCCTGGTTGTAAACAACGAAGGGAAGTGCATACTTGTCAACAAGTCCCTGAAGACCTGCACAGAGTCTGTCACCTGCAAGACCTGCTTTTTCGCAAGCATTGGTCTTTTCGATTTCCTGGATTGCGCAGTAGCCGGCAAATGATGACAGGGGGTTAGCTGCAAGAGTACCGCCAACATAAGCACGCTTCATCATTGTGCCTACGCCTGCTGCCATACCGCTTACGAATTCCTTCTTACCGCCTACGCCGCCTGCTGAGGGATAACCGCCGGCAACGATTTTGCCGAAGATTGTAAGATCGGGAACTACGCCGAAGTAACCCTGAGCACCGCCGAGACCGATACGGAAGCCTGTAACAACCTCGTCGAAAATCATGAGACAGCCGTACTTGTCGCAAAGCTCACGAACGCCCTTGTTGTAATCGAAATCAATGGGTCTTGTACCGCTTTCGGGACCTACGGGCTCTACGATAACAGCAGCTGTGCCGCCGCGGAATTTATTTACCTTAAGCATCTGCTCAAGCATTTCAAGGTCATTGGGTCTGACCTCATCGGTTGTGCCGTAGCAGGATGAAGGAATACCGTGGGATTCAAGGAATGATCTTGAGCCGGGAATCTTAAGACCGTAAACCATCTGATCTGACCAGCCGTGATAAGCGCCGCCGACCTTGATGATTCTCTTTGCCTTTGTTGCGTTACGAGCTACACGGATGGCAGCCATAACGGATTCTGTACCTGAACCCAGCATACGGAACATTTCAACGTTGGGCATATGCTTATTGATTTCCTTGGCAAGAAGAAGCTCGCCTTCATGGAAAAGACCTGTTACGGGGCCGCATTCTTCAATAAGCTTGATTGCCTTTTCACGAACGGGCTCATAGTTTGAGCCGAGGATTGTGGGGCCGCCTGCCTGAAGGAAGTCAATATACTTGTTTCCGTCAAGGTCTGTAAGATAAGCGCCCTCTGCCTTTGTAATGCAGATGGGGAACGGATAGTTGAATGCAAGGTTGTGCTGAACACCGCCGGGGATGTACTGCTTTGCTTCGGCTGTGATTGCCTTTGACTTTGCACACTTTGTTTCAAAATGCTCAAGTGTCTTTGCAAGCTCTTCGTCATTTACACAGTAAATGGGCTGTGAAGTGAGGTATTTAAGCTTGTTGTAGATGGGCTTTGCGGGCTGCCATGTCTGAATTGCGTAACCATTACTCATTTTTGTTTTCCTCCTGATTTATAAAATGTTTTATAAGTTGCTGAATTTTATCATTGATTTCCGTCGGATTTTCAAATTTTTCGTTATAGACGAATTTCTGAAATACCAGACCGAAATATGCTCCGAATACAATTGCCGTAATATCCTTGGACGAAAAACTGCCCTCCGGCTTTCCCCCGCTCTCTTTTTCAACGCTGTCGGTAATAGCGGTAAACATATCGGTAATAGCGGTTTCCTTGCCCGAAAGAATACTTCTGACTACCAGTTCGCTCATTAAATAAGGATAAGGGAAGGTGTCTTCATTGAGTTTTTCAAATACTTTATATATATCGGCGGTGCCGTCTGAAACGGACGCTTCAACTATATCTTTGATTTCTTCGCCTGCAATCTGCGAAAGCAAATCGTCAAGGGAATCAAAATGTGAAAAGAAGGTGGAGCGGGAAACATCGGCTTTTTCGGCAATTTTATCAATAGTGACGTTGCCCAGGCCGTTTTCCTCAAAGAGAATCTTGGCACTGTGCATAAGCGCACGGTGTGTCGCATCACGCTTCCTTAATCTGCGGCTCTGTTCCATAAATACCTGTCGCAATCCTTTCAAATAGTAAGCAGATACATTCCTACGAAAGCATTATATCAGTTAATTTTGAGAATGTAAAGCGAAAATTATACTAAAGTACAAAAATGCACTTAAATCTACTTTTTGCACAAAAAGAGGGCCCCGTCTTTGTAAGACAGGGCCAAAATTCAGAAATCTATTGATATTACGTTTTTATCTTCACTTGCCGCCGAAAGTACTTCTCTCATGGTCATTGACTTTTGCTTTTTAATAACAACGTCAAGGGAAACGGTATTGTCATCGTGATTTCTTTCCATTTTGAATTCGGACATACTGATTTTTTTATTCTCAAGTCCTTTTCTGAAATCCTCAACAACACCGGGAACATCCTTGAGTACAACCTTAAATTCATTTGCCGTACTTTCAAATCCCGCAAGAAACTTATGAAGAAGCACCTGACATACTACAAGCATTGCGGTGGCACCGATACCTACAAAATACATACCTGCGCCGATTGCCATGCCGATACCTGCGGTAGCCCATACACCTGCTGCGGTAGTAAGGCCCTTAATTGAAACATCCTTAACGAATATAACGCCTGCACCGATAAAGCTGACACCGGTGATTACGTTGGCGGCAATACGTGACGCGTCGAGATTGATGCCGTCAAAAATAACCACGTCAAAGAAGCCGTATTTTGATATGACCATCATAAGTGCAGAGCCGAGGGCAACGGTCAGATGAGTTCTGATGCCGGCGTCCTTCTGACGCTTGCCTCTCTCTATACCTATGATAAATCCGCAGATGCTTGCAATAAGCATTCTGATAACGTAAACCATGTCGGTTGAAAAAGTTGCGGAAACGTTATTTGCAAAATCCTCGGAAATTGCACTTACAACATTTAAGAGCATATAATCTGCACGCCTTTCGGAATAAAATCGGAATTAAATAAAGGGAATAAATATAAGCCAGAAGTCATTTCCCTTGAATATTCTGCGGAAAATATCGCTGATTTTTTTACAAAGCTCGGTAAGGAAGGGCAGAAGCTTATACTTAACAAAAGGACTCTGGTCGTTCTTGCCGAGAGCATCAACATCATCCATTGCTCTGTAAAGTTCCTCCTCTGCCTTTGCGGCTTCGGACGCAGACCATACCTTGCTGTCCATTACCTGCTGTGCCTTTTCAACTGCGGCGTCAAGAGCATCACTTTTGCCTTCAAGCCCGTTTGCGTTATATGATCTGAGAAGACTTTCAATGGTACTGAGATTTCTGTATTCATTGAACTGAGGATATCCGCCGCTGTTCTCTCTTGCGTCCGTTATGGTTTTATCGGTAAGAAGAGCAACGCAGAGGCCGATAACATCATTTACGGAACTCTGAAGGGTAAGGTGACTCTGATTCTTTACGAGGAAGGTTTTATCGGGAAGAGCGCAGGTTCCTGCATCAACGATTCTGTCGGAATCAATATAGCTTTCGTCAATGGCGGGCTTATAGTCATCGGGAAGCTTTGCGCCGTTGTCGGCAAAGGTACCGCCGAGGGTGGTGGATGCACTCTGGATTATATTGTCGGAGCTGTATCTGAAATGCTCTACCGCTGCGGGAAGCTCAAGATTATAGCCGGCAATTACAAAGATGTCAACGCCTTCGCTGTCAAGCTGCTGAAGTCTGCTCTTCGCGTTAAGCTGAATCTGATAATACTCATCAGTCATTGTCTTGAGCTCTTTATGGGAATCATCGGAGATATATTTTTCGGAAAGCTCGGGATACATTGCGGAGGGAACGAGAGCCCACATGGACTGGCAGTTTCTTATAAGCTTACCCAGAACGTCATCAAGAGCTCTGTCAAGGGCTTCCTGAAGGAAATCGTCAAACACATCCTGGGGAATAGCTCTTGCGATTACATTGCCGAGATAAGCGAGAGCCATATACTCTTCGCCTACAAGCTCAACGATATTGGGGATAAGGTCATTATAAAGAACCGTACCGTCAGCAAAGCTTGTCTTACCGCCCATAAGGTCACCGAGAAGATAAGAGCCGTCAAGAGCGCAGGCGGCAAGGATAATTCTGCCTACTTCACTCTTGTCTATATACTTTGAAAGATAAACGTCGGCAATGGTACCGCCGAGACTGATGAATACAAGGTCAACCTTATCGTGACCCGTCTGATATTTTACCATATCAATGTATTCATTGAGGCCTGCTGCGGAATCAAGGATATTGCCGAAGGAGCTATATGCATAATAATACGCATGGTCATAACCTGCCGCCTGACAATAGGCGCCGATATCTACCTGTCTGTATATGAAATCATACTGATTTTTATATTTTGTTGAAGGAAGGGCATTACCGTTTTCATCTTTGGAATAGCCCTTTGTATAGTTATATGATTTGTCGGGGGTATTTGCACATTCTTCAAGGGAATACCAATATTCATCGGTAGCATGCTTATTGACTTCGGTGCCGTCATCGTTGAAATAATGGTCCTTGAAGCTGTTTTCAAAGACTTCCATGAGAATGTCAAAAAGGCCTTCTCTGTCACGGGTTGCGATTGCTTTGAGAATATCAAGGATTTTTCCTTTGAGGTCGTTGAGCAATGCATTACTGTCAAACATAAATGAAAGATCCATGCCTTCCATAATGGGAAAGCCGTCGGAGGTCATGATGTCTTTTCCGTCGGGAGTCTGAACATAAGTCTGTGACTGCATGATACCGGGAACGACGATTACGGGATTGTATCCGCATTCACCGTTACAGTCTGTCTTGACCTCGTGCTCCCATTCGTGAGTGCAGGAAACCGGTTCAACGGTATTCTCTGCGAAAACACACACAGGAAAAGCGGTAAGAATCATAACGAGGGAGAGAATTGCACACAATGCCTTTTTCATTATAAAACATCTCCTGTCAATCATTTTTATCTTCATCCGCCAAAAATTTGATTCTGGGCAGATTCCATCTGAAAATAGTTGCGAGAATACGGATAATAAGGATACAGGCAACGCTGACTATTACGGCGGCGGATTCCGATATTACGTTATATCCCGTGAATATATGATAGATTACTCCGCCGAAAATAGAGGCCAGGGCATACACCCTTTTCTTAAGGATAACGGGAACACGATTTGCCATAAGGTCTCTGAGTACACCGCCTCCGCAGGCAGTCAGCACACCGACAAAGATGCTGAGATAGTCGCTGTCGAGGAAACCCGCTGAATGGGCGGAATTGATACCGCCGACGGTAAACACCGCAAGACCTATGGAGTCAAAGATATTTATCACCTGAGACCAGGTATCAAAATTCCGCTTTATCCTGCGTCCGTAAAAATATGCGATTACATAGACAAGAACCGATACACCGATAGCGGTAAGGGAATACACGGGATGACGGAAAGCCGAAGGCGGAACGTAACCGAGAATAAGGTCACGCATCATTCCGCCGCCTACCGAAGTAACAAGTCCCAGCACCACCGCGCCGAAAATATCAAGTTTCTTTTCAATCGCCACTATCACACCGGATACCGCAAAAGCCACGGTACCCGCTATCTCAAGGGCAAAAAACAAGGTTTCATTCATATTACTGCTTCTTTATCTTACGAAGATTTGCAAAGAACTCACTGAGAAGTGCCGAACACTCCTCCTGCATAAATCCCGATACGGTTTCGGGTTTATGATTATAGGGCAGGTCAAAAAGATTTATTACCGACCCGCAGGAACCCGCTTTATTATCGGATGCGCCGTAAACAAGCCGTCTGATACGGGAATTGATAATCGCTCCCGTACACATGGGACACGGCTCAAGGGTGACGTACATTTCACATTCCCAGAGCCGCCATCCGCCCAGCTTTTTGCAGGCGGCATCTATTGCCTCAATTTCGGCGTGGGCAAGGGCGTTTTTGCCGTTTTCGCGGCGGTTTCTGCCCACGGAAACCACTTCACCGTTACGGACAATCACCGCACCCACCGGCACTTCAAGTTCATCACCCGAAAGCTTTGCCTGCTCAAGGGCAATAAGCATAAAATCTCTGTCTGTCATTACTTTTTAAGGCCCCAGATATTTGAGGCATATTCTTCAATGGCTCTGTCTGCGCTGAATACGCCTGCGCCTGAAATATTCATAAGGGACATTCTGTTCCAGCGGTCTCTGTCAAGCCATGCCTTTTCAATATCTCTCTGTGCCTGTCTGTAATCCGCAAAATCAGCAAGGACCATATAGGGATCGTGATGGATGATTGAACCGCCGATTTCGCCGAAATTCTTACCGCAGATACCTCTGTTGATAAATTCAATCATGCTGTGAATTTCGGAATTGTTATTATAATAAACCTCGGGATTGTAGCCGGACCTTTTAAGATTATTCACTTCATTGGTGGTCATACCGAAAATGAAGATATTATCCTTGCCGACTGCATCGTAAATCTCAATATTTGCGCCGTCCATTGTACCGAGGGTGACTGCGCCGTTAATCATAAGCTTCATATTGCCGGTACCGGATGCTTCCGTACCTGCAAGGGAAATCTGCTCGCTGATTTCAGCCGCGGGCATAAGAAGCTCTGCCTTGGTAACGGAATAGTTTTCAACAAAGAGTACCTTCAGCTTATCGTTAACCTGGGGGTCATTATTGATGAGCTTACCGAGATAGCAGATAAACTCCATGATTTTCTTTGCCATAAAGTAGCCGGAAGCTGCCTTTGCGCCGAAAATATATGTATGGGGAACGTAATTACCGTTGGGATTATTTTTAATTTCAAGATACTTTGCAAGGATATTAAGGGCATTAAGCTCCTGCCTCTTATATTCGTGAAGGCGCTTTACCTGAACGTCAAAGATTGACGAGGGGTCTATAACCTCACCCGTTGTCTTCTTGATGAGATTTGCAAAGTCTTCTTTATTTTTCTGCTTGATTATGCCGATTCTGTCAAGGACTTCCTTGTTATCTGCAAACTCACGAAGCTTGATAAGCTCACTGCCGTCGTGAACGAACTTCTTGCCGATAAGCTCTGCGGTGTAATCCGTAAGACGGGGATTTGCCTGACAAAGCCATCTGCGGTACGCGATACCGTTGGTAACGTTTGTAAATTTATCCGGCTCAAGAGTATAATAATCGTTGAATACGGAATCCTTGAGAATCTGTGAATGAAGTGCAGATACGCCGTTTACCTTATGGCATACCGCAACGCAGAGGTTGGCCATTCTCACGGCACCGCCCGAAATGACTGCCATTCTCTCAACTCTGCCCGCATCACCGGTCAAATCCCAGATTTTCTTTCTGAAGCGGTTGTCTATTTCCTTGACAATCTGATAGATTCTGGGAAGAAGACGCATAAACAGTTCTTCGCTCCAGCATTCAAGCGCCTCTGCCATAACCGTATGATTTGTATATGCGCATACCTTTTCGGCTACGCTGTAAGCATCCTCCCAGCTGTATCCGCATTCATCAAGAAGGATTCTCATAAGCTCGGGAATTGCCATGGTGGGATGGGTATCGTTTATATGGATGGCGTTCTTTTCCGCAAAATTATCAAGAGAGCCGTACACACGAAGATGACGGGCAACGATATCCTGAACGGAAGCGGAAACGAGGAAATACTGCTGACGCAGACGCAAGCTTTTACCCTCCTGGTGATTGTCGGCGGGATAAAGCACCTTGCTGATGACCTCTGCCATTGCCTTCTCTTCCATTGCCTTGATATAGTTACCTTCGTTGAAGGAAGCCATATCTATTTCATCTGCCTTGGCACTCCAGAGACGGAGAACGGAAACGCCCTTGCCGTCCTTTGAGGGAACCATCATATCATAGGGAACTGCCTTAACGTTTTTGGTATCAACAAGGGTAATTTCGTGGAAGCCGTTTTCCCATTTATCTTCAACACGGCCTTCAAACTTGACGTAAACGGTCTTTTCTTCTCTGGGAATAAGCCATACGTCACCGCCCGGAAGCCAGAAATCCGGCATCTCGGTCTGCCAGCCGTCAACAAGCTTCTGCTTGAAAATGCCGTATTCATAAAGGATTGAATAGCCGACACCGTGATAGCCGCCGTTTGCGATTGCATCAAGATAGCAAGCGGCAAGTCTGCCGAGACCGCCGTTACCGAGACCTGCATCCGGCTCAAGTTCATAAAGCTTATCGAGAGAAACGTCAAACTTTTTAAGTGCCTTCTCAACAGTATCGGTAAGACTGAGATTATAAAGCGTATTCTTGAGACTTCTGCCCATAAGGAACTCCATGCTCATATAGTAAACACGTTTTTCCTGCTTTTCGTTGCATTCGGAATCAAAACTGCGGCGGATATCTCTTGCAAGCTCTCTTGCGATTAAAGCCGTAACCTCATAAAACTGCTCGTTTCCCGCTTCATCGGGAGTAATTCCGTAAAGGTGGGAAAGGCGGGCCGAAATCATTTCTTCCATTTGCTTGATTGTGATTTTCTTATTCATTGCATTCTCCTATAAAACGGATATAATCCGACATTATCCATAATAATAAGAAATTATACAACAAATGAGCGTCATATACAATACAAAATTAAATTATTTTATAAATACATCGGATACGACATTAAATCGTCATTTATCACTTGTAAGAAGGATAAAAATATCATATAATATGAAATTAAACAGATATCAAAGTGGTAGTGAGATAATGGATAACAACAATCGAACAGGTTTCGTCATTTCCCGTGAAGACAGTGAAAGACTGAGAATCATCGAAAAACAATATATCAGAACAATCGGCTCCGTGGCAGGGGCCTGTATCGTCATATACATTCTGCTTGAAAATATACTGACCTTACCCATAGCATTTTTTAAGCCCCTTTACGAAATCTACTACGGCTCATTCAAGGTAAGGTTTATCTTCAACATGGTAATGTCGGTTGTGTGCATGCTTCTTCCCTTCGTCATTGCAGGAAATATTCTCCAAAAAAAGACAAGGATAAAATATCTCAGACTGAATAAGCCGAAGGATCCCCTGCTTGCCGTCTTTTCCGTACCCACGGGTTTATTTATATGTCTGATTGCGAACTATGCGACGGGCATTCTCATTACCGTGACAGATAAAGTCGGATACGAGCTTTCTTCACCCGATATTTCACAACCCGAAACGCTTGCCGAGAAAATAATATATTTCGTAACCATAGCGGTGCTGCCCCCCATCGTTGAGGAAATCGCCATAAGAGGCGTTGTCATGCAGCCCCTTCGTAAATACGGAGACGGCTTCGCCGTAATCGCTTCCTCATTCGTTTTTGCCGTTCTGCACGGTAATCCCGTTCAGGCGCCCTTTGCACTTGCCGCAGGTATATGGATGGGCTACGTTGTATGTATTACGGGTTCACTTCTGCCGTCAATGGCGATTCACTTTCTGAATAACACCTATTCCGTTGCAATTGACCTGATGAAAAACAGCATCACAAATGACGAATTATTTGCAAAATACGTTACGGTACTCAACATTGCGATAATAACCGCGGGACTTGTGGGCGCAGTTCTTTTCACCTATAAGCTCAATTACAAAAAACTTTTCAAGCCCCTTACCTTTTCATCACCTTTTGACAAGGCAAAGGCGTTTATTCTCAATCCTCCCATGCTGATTGCCGTTGCAATTCTGCTGTACATTACTTCAAAATACATTACAAGGAACTGACCATGCTCAAAAAGAACGACATAATCGAACTTAAAATAGAAAACTGTGACCTTGAAGGCAAGGGTATCGGCAGATATGAGGGTATGGCGGTATTCGTTCCCTCCGCCGCTAAAAGCGACGTAATAAAAGCCCATATTCTGAAGGTTAAATCCAACTGTGCATTTGCAAAAATCGAGGAAATCATCACCCCTTCCGAAGACAGAGAAGAAGCAATCTGCCCCGTTTATCTGAAATGCGGCGGATGTGCCTTCGGTCACATAAAATATGAGGTTGAAGCCTCATTAAAGGAAAATCACGTCAAAGAATGCTTCAGAAGAATAGGGGGTCTTGAGCCGAAATTCGAGCCCATAATCGCAGAAGGCGAAATCTACGGCTACCGCAACAAAGGTCAGTTTCCGGTGGAAATAGACGGCGGTGAAATCAAGACGGGCTTTTATGCAAATCATTCCCACAGAGTTATTCACTGCCCCGGCTGTAAGCTTCAGCCGAAGGAATTTGAAATCATACTGAATGCATTTGAAAAATACATAAAAAGCGAAAATATTACTTCATACGACGAAACGGAACACAAGGGACTGCTCCGTCATATTTACATGCGCAAGGGTACTTTCAGCGGCGAAATAATGGTGTGTCCCGTTATCAACGGTAAATCCCTTCCCAACGAGGAAAAGCTTGTTGCAATGCTGACGAGTGCCTGCAATGAAATCACAAGCATTATAGTTAATGTAAACCGTGAAAAAACAAACGTAATTCTGGGCAGGGAATGCAGAACGATTTACGGAAAAAACTACATTACGGATAAGCTCTGCGGTCTTGAATTCCGTCTGTCTCCCCTCTCCTTTTATCAGGTCAACCGAGACAGAGCCGAGCTTCTCTACCGTAAAGCGAAGGAATACGCATCCCTTACGGGAAACGAAACTCTGCTTGACCTTTACTGCGGAACAGGTACTATCGGTCTTTCCATGGCGCACGACGTGAAACAGCTTATCGGCGTTGAGATAGTTGAGCAGGCAATCAAAGACGCAAGGATAAACGCCGAAAACAACGGCATAACCAACGCAAGATTTGAATGCAATGACGCTTCCGACGCGGCAAAAATGCTGAAGAATGAGGACATTCGCCCCGACGTTATCGTACTTGACCCCCCCAGAAAGGGATGCGCTCCCGACCTGCTGAAAACGGTAACGGAAATGAATCCCGACAGAATAGTTTACGTTTCCTGCGACCCCGCCACACTTGCAAGGGACTGCAAAATTCTCGGGGAAATGGGTTACGAAACACAAAAAGTAACTCCCGTGGATATGTTCCCGAGAACGGGACATGTTGAGAGTGTTGTACTGTTGTCCCAACAAAAGCCAAAATTCACGGTTGATGTGGATATTGACCTTGATGAATTGGATGCAACATCGGCAGAAACAAAAGCGACTTATGATGAAATAAAAGCGTATGTTTTGAAGAAATATGGGCTGAAAGTATCTTGTCTTTATATCGCTCAAGTGAAACAAAAATATAGCATTATCGAACGCGAAAATTACAATAAACCGAAAAATCCCAACGCAAAACAACCCCAATGTCCGCCGGAGAAAGAAAAGGCGATAACAGATGCATTGAAGTATTTTAAGATGATTTCAAATTAAAGAATTACGGGCTTTTTGAGATTAAGCAATA
>JAKSQQ010000013.1 GCA_024404015.1 Clostridia bacterium | reverse complement strand
CTTTATGAATTTCTCAATTTCTTCTCTTGAAGCGGAAAGACTGCCCATGGTCATTTCGGGCTTGCCGCCGCCCCTTCCGTTGAGAGCGGAATTGAGATTTTTGCTTATTTCTCTTACGTCCGTATTCTTTGACGCAACTGAATATTTATATCCCGTTTCATCATTTCCCGAGAATGCAAAAGCCACGTCCAGCTTATTCTTGAGAATATCCGCAAGGATTCTTGCGTTTTCCGCATTTCCGGATTCATCAAATACGGCGGGAAAATCCTCCGTAACCCCTTCGCATCTGAGTGAAAGCAATTTACCGATTGCTTCGTTAAGCTGATAATTCAGCTCGGCATTTTTTCCCTTCAGCTTTTCAACACCCTGAGTAACCTCAGAGGTTTTCTTGCACAGAAGAGCGGATATTTCGGCTACGCTCTTATTCTTCTCTCTGTAATCAAGCAAGGCCTTTTTGCCTATTTGAAGGGAAATCCTCACTCCCTGCTTATAGTTCATGCAGGAGGTTACCTTTACGATACCCACCTCGGAGGTGGTTGCCGTATGAGTGCCGCAGCAGGCACAAAGGTCAACTCCCTCTATTCTTACGAGCCGTACCTGCCCTTCGATTTCTTTTTTGCTTCTGTAATCGTAATTTTTCAGCTCATCCCTTGAGGGATAAAGGGCCTCAACGGGAATACTGCGATAAATCGCGTCATTTGCCCTGTCTTCTGTTTCAATAAGCTGTTCAGGTGTAACGACTCCGTTGAAATCAACGGTCACTTCATTTTCACCCATGTGAAAGCCCACGTTGTCAAAGCCGGTCAGCTGATGAAGTATTCCCGAGAAAACGTGCTCCCCCGTATGCTGCTGCATATTGAGAAATCTGAAATCCCAATTAAGCTTACAGTTGACCTTTCCCGAAACGTCTCTGTCGCAGATATGATAAATTTCCCCGTCTCTTTCAACGGTATCAATGACCCTTGCCTCACCTATGAATCCTCTGTCACCGGGCTGACCGCCGCCCTCGGGGAAAAATGCGGTTTTATCAAGGATGATTTCACTTTTTCCTTTGTTATGGGCAGATGAAATTACCTCTGCTTCAAATTCTTTTATATACTGATTTTCATAATACAGCTTCTCTGTCATATTCAACCCTCCGTTTGTATAATTATAGCATTTTATTTGAACGGATTGCCATATTTTTTTGAATAATCGGTAAATTTTCACTTGATATTGAGTGCATTATATATTATAATATATAGGATTTAAGAGACTTTTCTTTACTCATGTGGCGGTGGGTCCTGTGCGACAAGACGCTGTGAACCATGTCAGGCGGGTGAACCGAGCAGCATTAAACGGTCTGTCTTGTGCGCCACAGCCCCCCCATCGCCATGTGATTAAGGGAAAGTCTTAAATTATAAGAAGGAGGAACGGAAATGTATCAGGCACTCTATACAAAATGGAGACCTACCGCCTTTGACGACGTTTACGGTCAGCTTCACGTTACGCAGACCCTTAAAAACGAAATATCCTCGGGCAGAATTTCCCACGCCTACCTTTTTACCGGCTCAAGGGGTACGGGTAAAACCACCTGTGCCAGAATTCTGGCAAAGGCGGTCAACTGTCTTAACCCCGTTAACGGCAATCCCTGCAACGAATGTGAAATCTGCAAGGGTATAGACAGCGATACCGTATTTGATATTACCGAAATTGATGCGGCTTCCAATAACTCCGTTGATAACGTCAGAGATTTAAGGGAAGAGGCAAATTTTACTCCTGCCGTTACCAAATACAGAGTATATATCATAGACGAGGTTCATATGCTTTCAACCGGTGCGTTCAATGCCCTGCTGAAAACTCTTGAAGAACCTCCCGCCCACGTTATTTTCATACTTGCAACCACCGAAATCCATAAGCTCCCCGCCACCATTCTTTCAAGATGTCAGCGGTTTGATTTCAAGAGAATCGCTCCCGATGCCATAGTCAACCGTCTCAATCTTATTGCGCAGGGCGAAAACGTAACCCTTACTGACGAAGCCGCAAATCTGATTGCCAATATTTCAGACGGCGGAATGAGAGACGCCATATCCCTGCTTGACAGATGCATTTCCTCCTCCGATACCATTGACGACGAAATCGTAAGCAGCGTGGCAGGTACGGCAAGCACCTCAAATCTTTTCCGTCTTTCCGAATGCATTTCAAAGAGAGACTGTACGGGTGCTCTCAAAATTATATCGGAGCTTCACAGCAGCTATTGTGACGTTGACAGAATCTGTACCGGCCTTTCAGAGCATTTCAGAAATCTCATGGTGGCTTACAGCGTAAACAACTGCAGGGACCTCATAGTCTGCAGCGATGCGGAGCTTGAAAAATACAAAACCCAGGCACAGTCCTTCCGCCTTTCAAAAATTCTTGAATGTATAGATATTATTACGAATACTTCAAAAATCATCAAAGGCGCTCCCAATAAAAAAATTCAGCTTGAATCCGCAATTATTAAAATGTGTTCCGCAGGCAATAATGCGGAGGTACTCAGCGAAAACTTTGATTTAAGGATAAAAGAGCTTGAAAATAAAATCAGTTCACTCATGTCGGGTAATATTCAGATAAAAGAGCCCGTAAAGGAAGCAGTAACCGAAGAAAAAACCGAAGAGACGTCTTCCGCTCCCTCACCCCTTCCCGAAAAAGAAGAGGAAAAGAAACCCGGGCCCGAAGCACCTGCTCCCGAAAAACCCATCAATCCTCCCGTAATTGATGAGCCCGTTAAGCAGGAAACACAGCCCGATTCCGAAGTAAAACCTGAGCCGGACGTACCCACCTTCATTCCCGACGGTCCTTTCTCCGACTGGGCAGACGTACTTGAAAATCTGATGAAAACAGACGTGCTTCTCTATGGTCTTCTGGCGGAAACCTCCGCTTCGGTCAATATGGGTAAACTGGTAATTCAGACAAACAACAGATCTCTTTTTGATTTTATAAATAACGAAAAAGAGAAAACCCATTACCGCAATCTGCTTAAATCCGTATTTGACATTACGGGGCAGAAAATGAAGGTAATTATTCACAGTGTTTCGGAAAAACACAGTCAGGAGAATGCTTCAAACAGTCCTCTTGACAATCTTATGGATAAAATCAATAAATTCAATCAAGGAGAATAAAAAATGAAAGCAAGAATTCCCGGTGCTCAGCAGGGCGGCACAAACAATATGATGAAAAAAATCCAGGAAATGCAGGAAAATATGGAAAACGTTCAGAAGGAAGTTGAAGCAACGGAATTTACTTCCTCTGTAGGCGGCGGAACGGTTGAAGTTACCGTAAACGGTGCTCACGAGGTTACCGCAGTTTCCCTTAAGCCCGAGGTAGTTGACCCCGAAGACGTTGAAATGCTTCAGGACCTTATTATTTCCGCGTTCAACGAAAGCATCCGCAAGGCAAACGAAGCTATGGAAAAAGGCATGGAGCAGGCCAAGGGCGGACTTTCAATTCCCGGTCTCTTCTGATATGGCAGGATTTACACCTTCTCTTGAAAATCTCATAGATAAGCTGGCGGCATTACCGTCGGTAGGCCGTAAAAGCGCCCAGCGGCTTGCGTTTCATCTGCTGGGAATGAGCGATGAGGCCGTCAACTCATTTATTGAATCAATATTAAATGCCCGTTCCTCGGTACACAGATGCAGTATATGCTGTAATTTTACCGATAATGATATCTGTGAAATCTGCGCTTCAAAGGAAAGAGACAAATCCGTAATTTGCGTGGTTGAAGACCCGAGAGACGTTATGGCATTTGAAAAAACCCACGAATACAGCGGTCTTTATCACGTGCTTCACGGCGTTATTTCACCCATGAACGACGTAAGCCCCGAGGATATCTGCATTAAAGAGCTTATTTCAAGACTCGGCAGCGACGAAATAAAGGAAGTTATAATGGCCACCAATCCCACCGTTGAAGGCGAAGCCACCGCAATGTATATTTCAAAGCTGATTAAGCCCCTGGGCGTAGAGGTTTCCCGTCTCGCATACGGTGTACCCGTAGGTGCGGACCTTGAATATGCGGATGAATTTACTCTCATAAGAGCCATTGAAGGCAGAAAAAATATCTGAGTTTTTCATCGGTTTCTTCACAAATTCTTCAACACAATTCACGGTTTTCACCACCCGGTTTTTTATTCACTTTTTTAACTTTTTATTCATTAGCCAACGGTGAATTTTTTGCGGCTGCAATTTATTATAT
Organism: Clostridia bacterium; assembly: GCA_024404015.1. Lineage (GTDB taxonomy): Bacteria > Bacillota > Clostridia > Oscillospirales > Acutalibacteraceae > CAG-177. Next base: position 26,972 of record JAKSQQ010000013.1, on the reverse strand, counting down.
ATCAATATATCCCGAAGTTATACCACATTTTCACCCACTCTACTATTACTACTAAATTATTATTGTAATATCATTTATTTGGGAGGTAATCTCATGAAATTTACATGTAATTCCTACGATCTTTCCGAAGCTTGTCAGATAGTTCAGAGAGCCACGTCTGCAAAGACAGCCATTCCTTCGGTTGAAGGCATCCTGCTTGTAGCCGAAAACGGTACTCTTACTCTTACCGGCTATGACCTTGAAATGGGCATTACCACAAATATTGCCTGCGCCATAGAAGAAAACGGCAAGATAGTAGTAAACGCTCACATGTTCAGCGAAACGGTGAGAAAGCTTCCCGACAGCTCTGTTACTTTTGATTCCGATGCAAGACAGATTGCGGAAATCAAATGCGGTGATTTCAATACCAAGATTATCGGTATGAGTGCCGATGATTATCCCGAGCTTCCTTCAATTATCGGCGGATATGACGTTCAGCTTGACCAGAAAATACTCAAGGATATGATCAAGAAGACTATTTTTTCCGCAGCTCAGAAGGATGCAAAAATCGTTCATACCGGCGTTAAGTTTGAGCTTGAATTAAATCATATCAGACTTATTGCGGTTGACGGTGTTCGTCTTGCAATCAGAAACGAAGACGTAATCTATGACGGTGACGAGCTTTCCTTCGTTGTACCCGCAAAGACTCTTTCCGAAGTAATGAAGCTTCTGAGTGAAGAGAATGAAAAGGTAGATATTTCCGTAGGTAAGAGACATATTATTTTCAAAATAGGCGCTTACGATATTATTTCACGCCTGCTTGACGGTGATTTTCTTAATTATAAATCCGCAATTCCTTCCGTAACCAAGACGGTTGCAAAGGTAAAAACTCTTGATTTCCTTGAAAGTATTGACAGAACCTCTCTCATTCTTGCCGACAGACTCAAGAGCCCCATTAAATGTATATTTGCAAATAATGAAATCTGCCTTTCAAGTAACGCTTCAATCGGTACTTCAAACGATAAAATCGGCGTTGAGCTTGAGGGTGAAGAATGCGTAATCGGCTTTAATAATAAGTATATGCTTGACGTTCTGAGAGTATGTGACTGCGATGAGGTCAGAATCATGCTCAGCGGACCCATTTCACCCATACTTGTTGTTCCCAATGAAGGCGAAAGCTTCGTATTCCTTATCCTTCCCGTGAGGCTGAAAAATGAAGATTAAAGTCAAGGTTGCTCAAAAGCAGGAATTCAACAAAAAAATAGACACAGATTTTATCCGTCTTGATGCTTTTCTTAAAATGAACGATGCAGTTCAGTCCGGCGGCCACGCAAAGGTGGTAATTCAGTCCGGCGAAGTCAAGGTAAACGGAGAGGTCTGCACCATGAGAGGTAAAAAGCTTCGTCCCGGCGACAGCGTTGAATTTCAATGGAAAATATATAATGTAATATAAAACAGAAACGGAGGAATGAAAATATGCGTATCATAAATCATTCCTCCGTTAATTTTCGCAATATAAATGAGATTTACTTTGAGCCACACGAAGAAATGAATATAATTTTCGGAGAAAACGGTCAGGGTAAAACAAATCTCATTGAAAGTATCTGGATGATGACCGGCTTTCATTCATTCCGCACAAGAAAAAACAGTCAGCTCATAAATTACGGAGCGGATGAAGCAAAAATGGAAAGCACATTCTTTTCACACGGACGTGAACAGAATGCGCAGATGCTCATAAATCAGAAAAAGGAGCTTATCCTTAACGGCGTCAGAGAAGAATCCCCCAGGGCTCTCATGGGCTCATTTTATGCGGTGGTTTTTTCTCCCAATACATTAGGTATCGTGCAGGACGGCCCTTCTGAAAGACGCAAATTTCTTGACGTGGCTTTAAGTCTTGTGAAGCCCAATTACGCTCTTGTAATGTCAAGATATCTGAGAGTGGTTGATCAGCGTAACGCCCTGCTTAAAAAATTCGGTGTTCACAGCTTTGATAAAGAATATATTTTTGCCCCTTGGGATGAGGAGCTTATCAATCTGGGCTCAAAAATCATAAAATACCGCCTTGATTATATTGAAAAGGTGTCTTCTCTTTCATCTGAAATTTACAGTGAAGTCAGCTCCGGCAGAGAATCATTTTCATTTCATTATGATTTTTCAAGAGAAAATATGAGTGAGGATGACATAAAGAATAAACTTCGGGCAGAGCTTGAAAAATCAAGGGAAGCGGACATAAAACGGCTCTATACCGTTACGGGTCCCCATTCCCACGACCTTGTGCTTACTCTTAACGACAGAGAAGCCAAAATTTACAGCTCTCAGGGACAGCAGCGTTCCTGCGCTCTTTCAATCAAGCTTGCGGAAGCATCCATGGTTGAAAAAACCGTCAACGAAGCCCCCATTGTACTGCTTGATGACGTAATGAGCGAGCTCGATGAAAAACGGCAGACCTTTATTCTCAATTATCTTGATAACAGACAGGTCTTTATTACCTGCTGTGAGCCATCCACACTTTTAAGAAGCGGAAAAGGCAAGATTTTTGAGATAAACGGCGGCAATATAAAGGAGATGAACTGATGTATCTCCACCTCGGATTTGATAAGGTCATTACCTACGATGAAATTTTAGGCATTTTTGACCTTGATAATACAACCATTCAAAAGGGAAAATACAATATTACAAGCGATTATCTTGCAAAAGCCGAAAAAGACGGAGTAACCGTAAATGTCTGGACCGATTTGCCGAAATCCTTTGTTGTATGTGTCAAGGACGGCAAAAGAGTAATTTATATAACCCAGATTTCATCCTCAATATTACTCAAGAGAATACAAAGTAAAAAACTGATAAGAAAATAGAGCAGCAGATACGTTCTTAAGCGTACCTGCTGTTTTGTCATTTATTGATTATTTTTAAGAAAGTCGGCTACTTCCTCTTTATAAGGAATGGTTTCCGCCGCACCGGGCTTCGTTACCTCTATTGCAGAGGCGGCACAGCCCGTTTTAAGGGCGATTTCAGGGCTTTCTCCTTTAAGAAGGGAAAACAGACAGTAACCCGTGAAAGTGTCCCCTGCGCCCGTTGTATCCACCGCATTCACCTTATAAGCAGGGGATGAATATATTTCTTTTCCGTTAAAGTACATTGCTCCCTCGCTGCCGAGAGTGAGAATGACTTCACCCTCAATAAGCTCGTGTAATGCCCTTATTACGTCCTTATATTCATATTTACCCGTAATGCTTCTGCCCTCGTATTCATTGAGAATAAGACAGTCAATGCAGTCAAAGGGAAGAGTTTTGCATTTTTCAACAAAGGGTGAAGGATTGATTGCCGTTCTGATGCCGTATTCATGGGCTTTTTTCAGAATATATTCAACGCAGGAGGTTTCATATTCCGTAAGAATCAAATCCGCGTCTCTGTGCTTATCAAGTATTCTGTCGCAGTAATCCTCGGTAATCTGCTGATTTGCACCGCCGAAAAGTATCATCTGGTTCTGACCGTCGGGGTCAACCTGAATTATTGTATGTCCCGTATAATCTCCCGAGAAATCAATATCGGATACGTCAATTCCGTTTTCTTTAAGGTAATCCGTCAGATAATTACCGTCTGAACCCACCTTCCCTGCCACGGATACATCTGCACCTGCTCTTGCAAGGGCAAGTGCCTGATTAAGACCTTTTCCTCCTACGTGAACCTCATAATTCGTGCAGTAAATATCCTCTCCGGTTTTGGGCAGACGGGGCATGGTATAAACCTTATCTATATTGTAGGAGCCGAATACAAGTATTTTCATTCCGATACCTCTTCCAGCAGATTTCTCATTTTAAGTATGTTTTCACCCAAATCACCGGGTCCCAGAACGCTTGAAGTGCCTACTACGAAAATATCTGCTCCCGCCTTTTTCATGAGAGGCGCCTTTTCGTAGTTTACATTGCCGTCAACCTCAATGCTCATTTCGGGATATCCCGCTTCATCAAGGAGCTTTCTCGCTTCCGTAATCCTTTCAAGAGAGCCGGGCACCATTTTCTGACCTGCAAATCCGGGGTAAACCGTCATAAGCAGTAAGCCGTCAAATTTGCCGAGATACCGTCTGATTGTTTCAACGGGAGTGTCGGGATTGATTGTAAGGAATGCTCTTGCTCCCCTTTCTCTGATAAGCTCAAGGGCTTTTTCAATATTGTCTGTGCTTTCGTAATGAACGGAAACAATATCCTCCTTTGAAAATTCAAAGTTGAAAGCGTTGAGGGTCTTTTCCGGCTCAGTTACCATAAGATGAAGGTCAAAAGGAATTTTCGTTCCCGCCTTAAGACGGCGGCAGTAATCCGTACCCAGACAGTAATTCGGTACGAAATGACCGTCCATAACGTCAAGGTGCAGATATTCAATATTATTTTTTTCAAATTCATCAATTATGTATCTGAGATTGAAAATATCGGCGCACATAAGTGAGGGAGAAATCTTTGATTTAAGCATGGGACACCTCGCATATATAATATGAAATAATTATACAGCAAAAAAAACCGTAATACAACACAAAAAAGCAGATGCTTTACTCCGAAAGCATCTGCTCCTTGTTATATGGGTAAATTACTGAACGTATGAGCCGACGGTAAGAAGGAATCCACCGAAGATTCCGCCGAATTCGGGACCGCCGTCCATGATAATCTTACCTGACTTGGTAGCTTCAAGCATATCGTCAGTACCCAGAAGTGTACCGAGAGCGCTCTTGAAGGAATCGAAGCGAAGGGTGAAGAAAGGCATTGCTCTCTTGTATTCGCCTCTGCCGGCCTTGGAGTGACCTGCTTTAACTCTGATGAAAGCAGATACTTCGGGATGACCGTCAACTGCAAGTGCGTAAACACGGTCGGGGCTCTTTACTGCCCAGTCGTGAATCTCATCGTGACCTAACTTATTGAGAGTGCTGATACCGCTTGTAAGAAGATAGAAGAAGCATTTAACCATCATCTGCTGTGTTTCTTCATCTTCGGGAGCTTCCTTGGCTGTAAGAAGTGAGCTCATCTTGAGGAGAACCATCATGAAGGAAAGGAAATCCTTGCCGATGCCGCGCATCTTGGGAAGGGTACCGGGACCGATTTTGCCCTTGAAAAACGCATTCATCTGTTCAACGCTCTTGAATTCAAGCTCAACGTTAGTGTGCTCTTTATCGCTTACCTTGTCTGCGTGAACGACCCACTCACCGTTGTTCACTACGAAATGTGTAGCATACTTTCCGTCGGGTGCGTCGGGGTCTTTTGCGCTGACCTGGATAACTGCATGGGTTTTCTCAAACTTATTTGCAAGCTAGGGGTAGTCCATGGCGAAGGTCTTTATGAGAGGAAGAGCAGCACAGAGAAATAATTTATTGGTAAAAAGATCGTCTTTTGAAGCCATAATTATCAATCCTTTCTGTTATTTGCTCTTCTTATTAATATTCGTCGTCCCAGTCGTTATCTTCTTCAAAGTCCTTCTTCATAACTTCACGGACAGCGGAGATGATGCCGTTTGCATCAATACCTGCGTCAGCCATGATGTCTTCCTGAAGGCCGATCATTGCGAAGGTGGGGTGGCCGAGCATCTTGAATGCGCATGCCTTACCGCTGTCAACAACAACCTCTGCAACTGCTGAACCGAGACCGCCGGTAACAAGATGATCTTCAACAGTGATGATTCTTCTTGTTTCAAGAACTGCCTTGATGATAGCATCCTTGTCGATGGGCTTGATTGTGTGCATATTAAGTACACGAACACTCAGACCGTCGGAATTCTTAAGGAATTCTGCTGCTTTCTTTGCCTGTGCTACGCATGAGCCGCAGGCGATAACGGTAATATCAGTACCTTCGTTGAGAGTAACTGCCTTGCCTACTTCGAAGCCGTAATCCATGTTATCATAAACAACAAGGTCAAAACCACGGTTGATTCTGATATAGAAGGGGCCCTCTGTTGCATAAGCGGCGTTAACCGCATTTGCTGTTTCAAAACCGTCAGCGGGAACGATAACGGTAAGGTTGGGCATTGCTCTTGTGATAGCAATATCGGTGATGGCGTGGTGAGTTGAACCTGCCTGACCGAAGGATGTACCTGAGTGAGTAGCTACGATTTTAACATTTGCTTTCTGATAGCAAATGTCGGTGTGAAGCTGATCGCAGGATCTCATTGAAGTGAATGCGGAGAAGCCGGAAACAAAGGGAACTATGCCTGCCTTTGCCATACCTGCGGCAACACCGAACATATCCTGCTCCGCAATACCTACGTTGATAACTCTTTCGGGGCAAACCTTAAGAACATCGCCCAGCTTTGTTGACTTTGCAAGGTCAGCCGTGATGGCAACAACCTTGGGGTCGTTAAGCATTATGTCAGCTATTGCTTTACCGTAAATTTCAGCGGTAGCAATTTCGGTCTGACCTATTGCGTCATATACAAATCCGCCTGCCATAATTATTTTGCCTCCTTTTCTACTCGTGCAACACGCTCAGCATAGTAATCGTCGAGATCCTTGTTGAACTTTTCAAATGTTGCGTCATCAATGCCCATGTAATGGCAATGATAGTCGCCGCCTACTGAAAGGCCTGCACCCTTGACTGTATCCATAATGATGCAGGTGGGAGCGCACTTTTCCTTTGATCTTTCAATAGCTATGTCAATAGCATCGCAGAGCTCCTTGATGTTATTGCCGTCAACATTTATTGTGTTGAAGCCGAAGGCAGTCATCTTATCTGCAAGGGGTTCCAGCTTCATAACTTCCTCTGTGGGACCGTCAATCATGCAATGGTTTCTGTCAATGAAAACGATGCAGTTTGAAAGCTCGTAATGGTTCATGGTCATGAAACCTTCCCAGTTGGAGCCCTCACCGAGCTCACCGTCACCGGTAACTACAAATGTAAGGTAATCCTTGCCGAGAATTCTTGCTGCAAGAGCGGTACCTGCTGCGATTGAGGGACCGTGACCGAGAGAACCTGTGGAAGCGTCAACGCCTACTACCTTGTTTGAGTCAAGGTGCATGCCCATTTTTGAGCCGGTAAGGTTGAAGGTCTTAAGCATTTCAACGTCGTTGAAGCCCTTGTCGCAAAGTGTGGGTGCATAGGCAATGGCTGCGTGACCCTTTGAAAGAATGAATCTGTCTCTGTCTTCCCACTTGGGATCTTCTACCTTGATGCGAAGGTATTTGTGATACATAACCGTGAGAAGGTCGAGAACTGACATACCGCCGCCGAGATGTCCGCTGCCGGCCCATGCGGTTGTCTGAAGAGTGAGATGGCGGAGCTCATTAGCTTTCTTTTCGAGGTCAAGCCATTCCTGTTTTGTTAATGCCATGGGAAATTCCTCCTTGTTACATTTATAGCAGACGGGTTTTCCGCCTTAAATTATCAGCCGAGTTCGGGATGAAGCTTCTTAACAACGTGGAATGCTTCCTCAGCGATTTCAATTGTTGTCTTAATGTCTTCATGTGTAAGGGATGCATTGATGAAGTGGTTGTGGTGAGAAGCGAAGAATACGCCTCTGTTTACGCACTCTGCAATCCAGTCCTGATGAAGCATCATGTTGTCGTCATTTGCGATTCTCAGATAGAACAGAGCGGGAGCGCCTGAGGTGATAAGATTGAAGCCGTTGTTTGCGGCAGCCGCCTTAAGGCCTTCGGTAAGCTCTGTACCCAACTCTTTGAAAAGCTTGGGAGCATCGAGTGCCTTCATCTTGTTGATGCAGGCGATACATGCTGCGAAGGGAACTGCGCTCATCCAGTAGGAGCCGGTGTATGAAAGACCGGAAGCGGCACTCTTGAGGAATTCCTTACCGCAGAATGCGGACATATTGTAACCGTTTGCAAGGGCCTTGCAGAAGCAAATCATATCTGCTTCAAAGCCGAAGAAATGGTCGGAACCGGCAAGGTCAAGACGGAAGCCGGCACGAACGTCGTCTATGATAAGAACGATGTTGTTCTCGGTGCAGAGCTTTCTTACTTCCTGCCAGAAGCCCTCCTTGGGGAATTTATTGTCGTAGAAATTACCGTGGTCATAGGGCTGAGCGATGAGGCAGGCGATATCGTCGTTTTCCGCGATAACCTTCTTAAGACCCTCAATGTCGTCCCATGCAACGTAAAGACTGTTTGCTACGTCCTCGGGAAGTACGCCGGGATAGTCAATCTTCTGTACCATGGGAGATACGCCGTGATAGAAGCCCTTGAAGAAGATAATCTTCTTTTTATGAGTGTAGTTACGGGCTGTAAGGATGGCACCCTGAGTAGCATCGTTGCCGTTCTTTGCAAACCATGCCCAGTCAGCGGATGCTACGGTATCAACGAGAAGCTCTGCGCACTCAACCATGATTTTTCCGGGTGAGGTTGTGCAGTTGCCCAGCTCAATCTGCTTGATTGCGGCTGCGTCAACGTCGGGGTCGCCGTAACCGAGTACGTTGGGACCGTATGCACACATATAGTCAATGTATCTGTTTCCGTCAACGTCCCAGAAATATGAGCCCTTTGCCTTCTCGGAGAACTTGGGCCAGCGGTTTACGGGGATGAACTGACCTTCGCCGGGGCCGAGATGTCCGTAAACACCGGAAGGAATTACGTCACATGCTCTTTTGAACAGTTTGTCCGATTCGGTAACCTTATAGGTCGGGTATTTTTCTTTAGCTTTAGCTTTAGCCATTATTATTCCTCCTTCCGTTATGCAAGGTAAAGACCGACTCTGTCAAGAATACGGTTTACGTTGTCAAGCATTGAGTTAAGACCGTGCATTTCAACCTTGCCTTCGCCGATGCAGACCATTGCGTTTACTCTGCCGCCGAAGAGAGCGTTGGCTGTTTCATAGTCACCGAATACCATGGAGCACTTGTAATTCTGAGGTCTCTTCTTGAGACATACAAGGCGGTGATTCTTTGCAACTACTTCTACTGCTTCCTTGCCTTTGATTTCAATCATTACGCTGCCGTCGATGATATTGGAGGCGGAAAACTTGCCGATTTCGTCGTTGTTGCCTACCTGGCAGATTGCCACGCCTACAACATAAAGAGTGAGGATAGTGTTGATTCTGAAAAATTCGGGATCCTTGAGGTCCTCTTCGCCGGGTCTCATGTACTTATTGAGGAGGTCCGTAAGACTCGTGAAATCCTTAAGAAGGAAACCGATGTGCTGGAATCCTTTTGAGGGAATGGGAGTCACCGTACCGTCAATAAGGCCGTTGAATTTTTCACAGGAGCTGAAGGGAAGCTTAACGTCACAGTTGCTGCAGCCCTGCTCCATTCTGCACTTGCCCTTATAGAAGGTAAGTGTTGCGCTGGGACCGCCCTTAACCTCAAAGCCGATTGAAATGGGCTTCTTGTTTGTAAGTATTTCCTTTGCCTCGGGAGCAAGGTCACACAGATTTTCAAGAGCGCCCAAAACAGCGTAGAGATTGATGTACGCAAGGGTTTTCTGGTCAATCATTTTATTTTCCTCCTTATTTGATAACACCGACACTTCGCCGATGATAAAAGATTTATATAATATTAACAGATATATATGCACTTGTCAATAAAACTTGCATTATGTGAGCATAAATTGTTCACAATTGATAAAAAGGACCGACACTAATTGTCGGCCCTGTCAATTATGATTTTTTCCGTATCAATAGGATTTTACGAAATTTTCAATGATTTTTGCCGCATTTTCCGCCGCAAGAGGCAGGAACTGGGTGTAGTCCATGTGGGATGAGCCGTCGGCACAGTCGCTGATTGCTCTGACTACTCCGAAGGGAACTGAATTTGAACAGCAGGTCTGGGCGATGGCGGCACCTTCCATTTCACATACGTCGGCACCGAAAACGGAAACGATGAAATCCTTTTTGCTTTTATCTGCGATAAACTGGTCGCCGGATGCAATCTTTCCCTTGAATACCTTGGTTTTTCCCGTCATTTCGGCGCTTGCGAAAAGACGGTCGGAAACGGATTTGTCGGCGGACATATCAACTGTATCAAGACCGGAAATATAACCGGGAACATCACCGATGGGAGTGGTATCCATATCGTGCTGAACGAGACTTTCGGCGATAACCACATCACAGATTCCCAGCTTTGCGGAAAGACTTCCGCCTACGCCTGTGTTGATGACACATTCGGGCTTATATTCCATAATCATTGCCTGGGTGCAGATAGCCGCCGCCACCTTGCCGATACCGCATACGGCGGTTACGATGTCCTTGCCGTAAAGCTTGCCTTCCGTAAAGGTGACCCCTGCAATTTCTTTTTCTTTTTTATCCGTCATCAGACCGTTGATTGCGGATACCTCAATTTTCATGGCTCCTATAATACCTATCATTACCTATTCCTCCCGCGGAAATTATGAATTTATTATATTACGGAAAGGGTGTAAAAGCAAGAAAAAAGACGAAGTATTTACTTTACGCCCGATTCCCGTGAACAACTTTCACAAAAACAAGACCCAATCTTTTACAACCTGATAAATTGATTATTTTATAAAAATATGGTAAAATAAATTATCTATACAATGGAGGTATGTTTTTTTGAAGGATTACATTGTTATCATTTTGCTGGCGGTTGTGTTCGTTTTACAGCTTATTATGCTGCTTACCCGTAAAAACGGGAAGGCCGAAGGCAAAATAGAGGATATAGAAAAAAGAGTATCCGGCTTTGACGAAAAGCTGGGCAGAGAATTTGAAAGGTCAAGAAGAGAAAACTCCTCCGAAATGGCAACCTCAAGAGAAGAGAACGCAAGAATAATGGGTGACCTTCGTGAGGATATGGAAAAGCTTCGCCTTGATAATACCGAGCGTTCCGCAAAGCTTGAAAAGGAAGTAATTACCGTTCTCGGCGAGATACGCTCCGAAAACGGAAGGCAGAATACTGAAACCTCAGCCCGTATTTCGGCGGCAATTGAGGGTATGCGCGAAAGCAACGACAAAAAGCTTGACGATATGCGTGCCGAAAACGAAAGAAAGAGCACGGAACAGACCAATAAGGTATTTGAAGCGGTTGAAAAGATGCGTGAGAGCAACGAGAAAAAGCTTGAGGAAATGCGAGTTACCGTTGACGAAAAGCTTACCTCCACCCTTACGGAGCGTCTTGATTCCTCCTTCCGTACCGTTTCGGACCGTCTTGAAAGCGTAAATAAGTCTCTGGGCGAAATGAAGGAGCTTTCAAACGGCGTTACCACAAACGTTACCGCTTTGAGCAGAGTGCTGACCAACGTCAAGGCGAGAGGCACCTGGGCAGAGGTACAGCTTGGAGTAATCCTTGACGAAACCCTCCCCGGTATGTACGAATCAAACTTTGCTACGGTTGAGGGCTCCGGCGAAAGAGTTGAGTTTGCGGTCAAAATTCCTTCAACCGACGGCAAAACCGTTTATCTTCCCGTTGACTCCAAATTCCCTATGGAGGACTATGTCCGCCTTTGCGATGCCGCCGATATGGGTGACAAAGACGCACTTGACAGCGCAAGAAAAGCACTCTACACCAGAGTACAGAACGAAGCCAAGGACGTTTCAAAATATATTAACATCCCCGTTACCACTCCCTACGCCATTCTTTACCTTGCCACAGAGGGACTATATGCGGAAATCGTTTCCGCAAAGAACGGCATAGCGGAAAAAATCAAAAGCGATTACAACGTAATGATTGCGGGACCTTCCACGATTACAGCCCTGCTGAATGCCCTTTCCCTGGGCTTCCGTGCAGTTGCCATCAACGAAAAGGCAAACGAGGTCAGAACTCTTCTCGGCGCGGCAAAGCAGCAGTATGATAATTTCGGCAACACTCTTTCAAAGGTCCGCAAGAAGCTGGAAGAGGCGGGCAACGCTCTTGACGATGCGGATAAGAGAAACAAAATCATCGTCAAAAAGCTTAAAAATGTGGAATCACTCGACGGTTCGTCCGCCGATGAAGTATTGGGTATAAATGAAATTAATGATACACTCAAGGAGGAATAATAATGAAAGAACCCAAAGAATTACTCAAGGAGCTTACTCTTGAGGAAAAAGCGAAGCTTTGCGACGGCAGAGACTTCTGGCATCTTCAGCCCATTCCCGAAAAAGGTATTCCCGACGTAATGGTATGCGACGGCCCTCACGGTCTGCGTAAAAAGGATTATGAAAAGACCGGCTCAAGTCTTAATAATTCCGTACCCTCAATCTGTTTCCCCACCGCCTGTGCAACGGCTGCGTCATGGGACACGGAGCTTATCAACAGAATGGGTGTTGCTCTGGGTAAGAAATGTCTTAAGGAAAACGTAGGCGTTCTTCTGGGCCCCGGCATCAACATGAAGCGTTCTCCCCTTTGCGGCAGAAACTTTGAATATTTCTCCGAAGACCCTGTTCTTGCAGGTGAAATGGCGGCAAGCTTCATTAACGGCGTTCAGTCCATGGGTGTTGGTACTTCACTCAAGCATTACGCAGTCAACAGCCAGGAAACTCTCAGAATGACAATCAGCGAGGTTGTTGACGAGAGAGCCCTGCGTGAAATCTACCTTCGCGGCTTTGAAATTGCCGTAAAGAAGGCACAGCCCTGGACCGTTATGAGCTCATATAACAAAATCAACGGTGTTCACGGCTCCGAAAATGAGCATACCTTAAAGGAAATTCTCCGTAAGGATTGGGGCTTTAAGGGCTCGGTTGTATCCGACTGGGGCGCAATCAATGACAGAGTAAAGGGTCTTGCCGCAGGCAATGACATTGAAATGCCCTCCTCCTTCGGTGCAGGTACCGAAAAAATTATCAATGCAGTAAAGAACGGCACTCTTGACGAGGCAGTTCTTGATGAGAGCGTTCTCAGAGTCCTTGAGCTTATCAAAAAGGCCTCCGACGGCGCAAAGGAAAATTACGAATATAACGACCTTGACGACCAGCCCCTTGCAAGAGAAATCGCAGGCAAGTGTATGGTACTGCTCAAAAACGAGGATAACATCCTTCCCATTTCAAAGGACAAGAAGATTGCAATTATCGGTGAAATGGCAAAAACACCCAGATATCAGGGTGCCGGCTCTTCACAGATTAACCCCACAAAAATCGACAACGCTTACGACGAGCTTGCCGCAATGGGCTACAATCTTACCTTTGCCAAGGGATATGAGCCCTCAATCAAGAAGGAAAAGAAAAATGCTTCTTACCTTCCCGAGGCAGTAAAGGCAGCATCCGAAGCGGATATTGCCGTAGTATTCGTAGGTCTTACCGATGACTTTGAGTCAGAGGGCTTTGACAGACAGCACATGGATATGCCCGAATCTCACAACAAGCTTGTTGCGGAGGTTGTAAAGGCAAATCCCAATACCGTTGTTGTACTTGCAGGCGGCTCACCCGTTGCAATTCCCTGGAACGACAGCGTAAAAGCAATCCTCAATTCCTATCTTACCGGTCAGGCAAGCGGCGGCGCAGTTGCGGATATCCTTTCCGGCAAGGTCAATCCCTCGGGTAAGCTTCCCGAAACCTATCCCATGTGCTATAACTGCACACCCGCAAAGAATTACTATCCCGGCAATCCCGCTTCCGTTGAACACAGAGAAAGCGTTTATATCGGATACAGATATTACGATACCTACGGCAAGAAGGTACGCTATCCCTTCGGCCACGGTCTTTCATACACCGGCTTTGAATATTCCGATCTGAAGCTTGACAAGAGCGAAATGGAAGACAGCGATAAGCTCACCGTTTCATTCAAGGTAAAGAATATCGGCGCAGTTGCAGGCGGAGAGGTTGCTCAGCTTTATGTTTCCGATAAGGAAAGCACCATTTACCGTCCCAAGAAGGAGCTCAAGGGCTTCAGGAAGGTATATCTTCAGCCCGGTGAGGAGCAGGAAATTTCAATTACTCTCTGCTCAAGAGCATTCTCATTCTGGAACGTGAATACAAACGGCTGGACCGTTGAAGCCGGCGACTTTGATATCCTTGTAGGTGCATCCGTTGAAGATATCCGTCTTTCCGGTACGGTAAAGGTCAATGCGCCCGAGGTCAGCGTTCCCGATTACAGACAGACTGCTCCCAAGTATTACGGTGCTGATATCCAGGAAGTACCCGACGACCAGTTCAAGGCGATTTACGGAGCAGAGCTTCCCGCTTCCGATTACGATCCCGATGCGCCCGTTACCATTGCGGATAACTTTGATTCAGCCGCAAGAAAGAAGAACGGCAAAAAGCTCCATAAGCTCCTCAGCGCACTCATTCCCGAGGGCTTTGCCCAGGCAATCGCTCTTCAGGTACCCTTCCGTGATTTCATTTCAATGAGCGGCGGTGTATTCAGCGAGAGCATGGCAGAGGGCCTTTGCAAGCTCATCAACGGCGAAAAGGGCGGAGTACGTCAGATTCTCAAGGGTATTCCCAAGGCAATCAAGGGCGTAGGTCCTCTTCTCAAGCAAATCTGATTTTTATATATTTCAATTTTGACTGCACTGCGGGCGGAAACGTTCGCAGTGCATGAGAGGTAATGAATTATGAATAAGGTGTCCATCAAAGAAAAAATCGGTTACGGTGTAGGAGCCGTAGGCCTTGACCTTAGTTACGGTCTGTTTTATTCCTATCTTTCGCTTTTCCTTACAAACGGACTTAAAATCAGCCCCCTTTTCCTGCTTATCCTTGCTCCCATAGCAAGAATCTGGGACGGTGTGAATGACCCCATGATGGGCTCCGTCGTTGACAGAACAAGGACGAAAATGGGCAGATACCGCCCCTGGATTCTCACGGGTGCGGTACTTAACGCCATAGTTCTTACCCTCCTTTTCAATTCCGGTTCATTCGGCATGAGCGGAACGGGACTTTACGTCTTCGTTGCCGTCTTCTACGTTCTCTGGGGTATGACAAACACCCTTGCGGACATTCCCTTCTGGTCAATGGTCCCCTCCTTTGCCACCGAGGAAAAGGATCGCAATCTGGTTTCCACCATTGCCAGAACCTTCTCCGGTCTCGGTCAGGGTATCGTTTCAATCCTTACCTCCGTGCTGGTTATCGGATTTGCGGGAGTTGCTTCCGACACCAATCTTTCCGACATGAAGGCGCAGGACCTTACAAACGGCTTCGGTAAATGGAGCGCAATCTGTGCCGTTGCCCTTGTGTTCTTCGCCTGCATCAGCGTTTTCTCCACAAAAGAGAGAAACCTCGCACCCGCTTCCGATGAAAAATTCTCCCTCACAAAGGCACTTAAAATCATCCGTCAGAACGATCAGCTTCTTACTTTTATGCTTTTCGCAATGATCTCAAACTGCGGATATTACATGACCTCGGGTATCAGCTCATATTATTTCCTTCAGGTACTCGGTGACCTAAAGCTTCAGTCAAAATTCAATCTTCTCGGTTCGGTGGGCTCAGTGCTTGCCATCCTCGTTATCCCCATAATGGGCAAGTTCATGACCAATCGCTCGGTTTATAAATTCTCCCTTACCGCCGCTACGGTGGGATATATCGGTATGGCAGTCGTTGGCTACGGCTTCTCCGGTATGAATCACATTGAAATCGCTCTCGGTGCCTGTTACCTTGTGGCTTCAATAGGTATCGGCTCAATGTTCGTCAATCAGACGGTAATGCTTGCGGATATAGTGGATTACGGTGAATACAAGCTGGGCTCAAGAAGTCAGAGTCTTACCTTCTCAATGAAGGGCTTCCTTCAGAAAATGGCGTACACCCTTCAGTGTATTATTATGTATGCCGCATTCGTTGCCACGAAATACGATTTCAGCGGCTCCTCCAATGCGGTTATGAATAATCCCGGCGCAAACAGCGCAATCAAGGCAATGATGTTTATCATTCCTCCCGTTATGCTTATTATTTCGCAAATAATCTTCTCAAAGAAATACCGTATTTACGGTGATTTCAAGAGAGAAGTTCTTGATACAATCATTAAAAAGAGAGAAGAAATGGCAAAATAATATCTAAAGGAGCTTCTTATGACTAACACAAAAGACATAATCTTCCGCACTTTCCTTGACCTGCTCAAAGAAAAGCCCTTTGATAAAATTACCATAAGGAATATAGTCGAAACCGCAGAAATAAACAGAAATACTTTCTATTACTATTACAGCGATATCTATGAGCTGCTGGAAGAAATGTTCACCATGGAGATGAACGAGCTTATTGCCAATCACAGCAGCGGTATCCGCTGGCTCATCGGTTTTCTGAAAATGCTTCAGACCTCCTATGAAAACAAGGCCATCATCAATAATATCTGTTCCTCACGAAGCTACGAGTATTTTGAAACCTATATGTTCAAATCCTGCCGTATCATTCTTACGGATTACGTTCATGAAGAATGTAAGAATAATATTGATGACGACGTGCTGGAATTTATCATTTCATTCTACATGAACGGAATCACCGGTGCTCTTTCAGAGTGGTTCAGAACGGGAATGCAGGATAATCCCGAGCAGATAATGAAGAAATTTATCGTTATTTTTGAGGGTATTATTTCAACTCTCAGAAGAGCTGAAAAACGTTTCAAAGATGAAGACGAAGATTGATGACGCAGATATCCTGGTATGCGTTAAGCCCGCGGGAATCCTCAGCCAGAGTGCAGAGGGTAAAGGGGGCAGAACGGTGCAGGATGAATATCCCGATAAGCTCCTTTACCCCGTTCACCGTCTTGACAGAGAAACGGGGGGAGTAATGGTTTTTGCACAGACACGTTACGGAGCGTCAGAGCTTACCGCACAGATTACGGCAGGAGAAATGAAAAAGAGATATCTTGCCGTGGTCAAGGGGAAACCTGCCGAGGACACAGGCGTTTTTGAGGACCTGCTTTTCAGGGATAAACAAAAAAATAAAACGTACGTGGTAAAACGTATGCGAAAGGGAGTGCGTGACGCTTCCCTTGAATATACGGTGCTGGGTACTGCGGGAGAATATTCACTTGTTGAGATATTACTCCATACGGGCAGGACTCATCAGATCAGAGCTCAGTTTTCCTCAAGAGGTATGCCCCTTTACGGTGACGGCAGATACGGAGGCGGTGGCAGTGCAGGCACAAATCTCGGTCTTTTTGCATATTCCCTGTCCTTCATTCATCCCCGTTCAAAAGAAAGAATGACCTTTACGGAGCTTCCCGATATTCGGGAGCTTCCCTGGAGCTTATTCGGAAAGGAATGTTACGAAAGTAACGGTAAGAACAAATGATTTATTATTTTTCGGGTACGGGCAACTCCCGTTATGCGGCGGAAAAGCTTGCAATTCTCACAGACGACAAATGCGTCAGTATTGCATCCATTTTTAACGGAACGGTTAAATCTGTTTCCGGCAGAACGGACGTGACGGGCTTTGTTTTCCCGGTTTATTATTCGGGACTTCCCGAAATGGTAAAGAGATTTGCATCTCATCCCGAAATCAAGGGACATCTGGGAGAATACGTTTACAGCGTAATTACCTGCGGCGCGGATTCCGCGGCGGCGGAGTTGAAGCTGGGTAAGGAGCTGGGCAGAAATCCCGATTTTTCCGTTCCCCTTAAAATGCCCGACAATTACGTAATCTGCTTTGACATTGAAAGCAAGGAAAAATCAAGGGAAAAGCTGAAGGCGGCAGATGAAAAGCTGGATAAAATCGGCAAGGTGATCAATAAAAAAGCGGCAGGCAGCAAAATGGTATTCAAGAAAAAGATGCTTACCGCAGTAATGTATCCCTTCTATAATCTTTGCAGGATTACCGCCCTCTTCAGAGCAGACGAAAACTGTACGGGATGCGGATTATGTGCAAAAATCTGTCCCGAAAAGGCAATAGAAATCAAAGAAGGCAGACCCGAGTGGGTCAAGAAAAAATGTCAGCACTGTACTGCCTGCATCAACCGCTGCCCCAATGCTGCCATTCAGTTCGGCAGAGGCACGGAAAAGAGAGGCAGATATTACATAGCAAATATAAATGAGTGAGGTAATAATATGATAGTTAAGGATTTATTCGGCAAGACACAGGACGGCAGAGAGGTTGACCTCTATTCTCTCAGAAATTCGGCGGGTACTACCGTTGATATTATCACCTACGGCGCTACGATAAATAATATTTACACTTCCGACAAAAACGGTGAATTTGCCGATATACTTACCGGCTTTGATACTGTTGAGGGACACGAAAAGTATTCCGCAAATCAGGGTATGACCATCGGCAGATATGCAAACCGTATTGCTCAGGGCAAATTCTCCATTGACGGCGTTGAATACAATGTAACAAAAAATGAGAGAGGAATTACCTCCCTTCACGGCGGCGGAGAGCTTGCTCACGCAATCTGGAAGGCAATCATCATTGACGACAGCGCCATTGAAATGACCTATTCAAGCCCCGACGGTGCTCACGGCTTCCCCGGCAACGTGGATTTTAAGGTTACATTCACTCTTTACGAGGATAATTCTCTGAAGATTGATTACTTCGCCGTTTCAGATAAAAAGACGGTTATCAATATGACAAACCACGCTTATTTCAACCTTGCAGGCAAGGGCAACATTCTGGGTCACGAGCTTATGATAAACGCCGATAAATTCACTCCCACGGATGCAGACAGCATTCCCACAGGCGAATTGAGAAGTGTTGAAGGCACTCCCTTTGATTTCAGACAGTCCAAGCCCATCGGCAGAGACATCGGTGCAGACGACGTTCAGCTTCGTCAGGTTAAGGGATACGACCATAATTTCTGCCTCAAGGATGACGACGGCCCCGCTGCTGTTGCTTATGAGCCGGAAAGCGGCAGAGTAATGGAGGTGTTTACGGACCTTCCCGGTGTACAGCTTTATTGCGGCAATTTCCTTGACGGCACAAGACCCGGCAAGGATGGTATCATGCTTGAGCAGTATTGCGGATTCTGCCTTGAAACACAGTTCTGGCCCAATACTCCCAATATGCCCGAATTCCCTCAGTGCACCATAGATGCAGGCGAAAAATTTGAGAGCTGCACCGTTTTCAGATTCTCCGTTAAAAAATAATTGACTGTTAATTCAAGAATTATTATTTGCTAATTCAT
Source organism: Clostridia bacterium (assembly GCA_024404015.1). GTDB lineage: Bacteria > Bacillota > Clostridia > Oscillospirales > Acutalibacteraceae > CAG-177. The sequence continues at coordinate 8,099 of JAKSQQ010000013.1, read as the reverse complement.
AAATTATCTATAATTGCGGTTATAATTAAATTTATAAACCATAAATCGGAGGGTATTGCGATGGCAGAAAAAATTCTTATCGTAGATGACGATACCAATATATGCGAATTACTTCGCCTTTATCTTGAAAAAGAGGGCTATGAAATTTCAATTGCGAATAACGGCGGTGACGCTGTCAGAATGTATAAGGAAATCGAGCCCGACCTGATGCTCCTTGATATTATGCTTCCCGTTCTTGACGGCTGGCAGGTTTGCCGCGAAATCAGAAAGTTTTCCGAAAAGCCCATTATCATGCTTACCGCAAAGGGTGAAACCTTTGATAAGGTTCTCGGCTTTGAGCTGGGCGCAGACGACTACGTGACAAAGCCCTTTGATACAAAGGAAATCGTTGCAAGAGTCAAGGCAGTCCTTCGCAGAAGCTCCGGCGGAGCAAAGCAGGAAATGAAGGAGGTAAGCTTTGATAAGCTGGTTATCAATCTTACCAACTATGAGCTTATCGTAGACGGCAACAAGGTGGATACTCCTCCCAAAGAGCTGGAGCTTATCTATCACCTTGCCAGCAATCCCAACCGCGTATATACAAGAGATCAGCTTCTTGACGAGGTATGGGGATTTGATTACTACGGCGATTCGAGGACCGTTGACGTTCACGTAAAGAGACTCAGAGCAAAGCTTGAAGGTGTTTCCGACAAGTGGGAGCTTAAGACAGTCTGGTCGGTGGGTTACAAATTCGCCACCAACGAATAATGTAAAAGTCGGATGGGTCGCCTTAAGGTGACCCCCGATTACTCTGAGGGGAGGCGAAGATAACGAAACTGCCGCAGATATCCGTAATGTCCCGCAGCTCCGAGCTGTTCAAAAAATACTTTTTCACTACAATTTCAATTATTCTTGTCAGTTTTATTTTCCTCGGCTCTGCCCTTATTCTTCTGGTAACGGGTATCTGGAAGGATGAAAAGCTGGATTTACTTGAAGAAAATACAGTCAGCATTACCTCAAGCACCTACGGTATGCTCACCTCCTCATATATGGGGCAGAACAGCCGCGGCGCAATCATTACCATTTGCAGTAACCTTACTCAGGTTTCGGATGCGGTTGACGCTGACTTTTTTATCATAAACGGGCAGGGCGTGGTGGTTTACTGTAAGGATTTACTTGACCCCCACGGTCTTGTCGGTACCGGCACCTGCTTTATCCACGATAATTACGTAATTCCCAACGAAATCATGCAGACGGTTGCTTCGGGAGAAAATTTCCGTGCAAACGGCGATATGAACGGTCTGCTGAGAAACAACAGCTTCATCGTTGCCTGCCCCATTATGAAGGACGGTGCTTTCAAGGGCGCGGTCATAGCCGTTCAGCCCATTGAATCGGGACTCGTTCCCTACATTCTCACCATTCTGAGGATGTTCCTTTTTGCTTCTCTTTTTGCTCTTGCGGTTGCATTCTTTATGGCTTATTTCTTTACTTACAGCATGATTAAGCCCATGAGAGAAATGTCAATGGCGGCAAAGCAGTATGCAAACGGAGATTTCTCTTCAAGAATTACCGTCAAAAAGAGAAAATACCTCAGGAGCAGGACGGAAATAGACGACCTTACCGATTCATTTAACTCCATGGCTCAAGCCCTTTCCGGTCTGGAATCCTCCCGCAGAAGCTTCGTTTCAAATGTTTCCCATGAGCTTAAGACTCCCATGACCACCATCAGCGGATTTATTGACGGTATGCTTGACGGAACGATTTCGGGTAAGGAAAAGGACAAGTATCTGAGGATTGTATCCGACGAAGTAAAGCGTCTTTCCCGTCTTGTAACGGGTATGCTCAATATGAGTAAGATTGAGGAGGGCAAGCTTGATATCAAGCCCTCGTGCTTTGATATCAGCGAAATGATATTCACCACCCTTCTCAGCTTTGAGCAGATAATTGACAACAGAAACATAGAAATCAGAGGCCTTGATACGTTTAAGGAAAATACCGTAAATGCGGACAAGGACATGATAAATCAGGTAGTGTATAATCTTATTGACAATGCCGTCAAATTCACTCCCGACGGGGGCTGCATTGAGGTAATGTCAAAATCCGATGCTGAAAAAGCCATTATCAAAATCAAAAATAACGGTAAAGGCATCGCACCCGAGGAAAGAGAAAAAATCTTTGAGAGATTTTACAAGGTAGATAAATCCCGCAGCTATGACGTGAAGGGAGCAGGTTTGGGTCTGTTCCTTTGCAAGACCATAGTTGAAATGCACGGCGGCAGTATTTCCGTTCGCAGTGAAGTGGGACAGTATACCGAATTCATATTTACGTTACCGAAGCAGTAATAAGTTCATTCTCAGATGAATTTTTATATGGAGGCACACTATGTTTGATGAAAATGAAAACCGCGATGAAATAATTCCGGAAGAGCCGGAAGTAAAAGCGGAAGAATCCGTTGAAATTAACGGAGAAAAGGTTGCCGTGGAAACAACTGAGCCGGAGGATATATTCCCCTCCTCCCATACGGAAAAGGATGATACAGACGTTTACTCCTCATCTGCCGATACGGATGATGACGATATAGATATCTATTCTTCCGATGAATCCGGGGTAAAATACGTTGACGTTGAGCCGGATGTTACCGAGCCACCCTGTAACGACGCATATTCACAGCCGGTGAACACGGCTCAGAATTATCAGCAGCCACAATACGGGCAGAATCCATATTCACCCTATGTCGAGAGAGCTTATGCTCCTCCCGTTTACAGTCAGCCGACACCTCAGCCCGCAGGTCAGTATAATCAGACCGCCCCTCAGGAACCCGTCAAGAAAAAGAAAAAGGGAAGAAAATTCCTTAAATTCCTTGCGCTCGTTCTTGTATTTGTTATGGGCGTATGCGTTGTTCCCGTTGCTAAAAAGATAAAGGCAAAGGTTAATTCTTCATCCCATACGGCAACCTATGACGAGTCCCATGAGGAAGAAACAAGCAGAGGCACGGGAGAAAATAAAGAGGTGGTCATCAGCTCCAATCCCGGCAAGGAGATTTCAAATACCGCCGAGCTTGCGGAAAAGGCAAGAAAGAGCAACGTGGGCATCCTCCTTTATACGGATAATGCCGCTTCATCCCTTCAGGGTCAGGGCTCCGGTGTTGTAATGGATGTTGATTCCACGGGTGAATATACCTTCATCATCACCTGCGCCCATGTTATAGATTCCAAAGGCACAAAAGTCAAGGTGCAGACCGAGGACGGCAAATCCTACGATGCCGAAGTGGTAGGTTACGATACAAGAACCGATTTAGGCGTTATCAGAGTACACTACACCGGCTTTACTCCCGCTGAATTCGGTAATTCCGATGATCTTGTTGTCGGTGACCCCGTTTACGCAATCGGTAATCCCGGCGGCGTTGAATTTTTCGGCTCCTTTACCGGCGGTTTCGTTTCCGCAATTAACAGACCCATCAACAGCGAAATCGGATATACCATGAAGTGTATCCAGCACGATGCTTCCATTAACCCGGGTAACTCCGGCGGTATGCTTGTCAACAAATACGGTCAGGTTATCGGTATAAATTCACAGAAGATTTCCAATACAAGCTATGAAGGAATGGGATTTGCCATTCCCGTTTCCGCCGCAAAGCCCATTATTGAAGACCTTATTACCTACGGTTATGTTAAGGACAGACCCAAGCTGGGTATCAGCTACTATTCCGTTTCGTCCGTGACACAGTATTACATGATTGCCCAGATGAATAATCTGCCCGCCGGCTCTCTCATCATTACGGAAGTCAATGATGATTCGGCACTTGCGGGTACTGACGTTCAGCGAGGAGACATCATTATCGGTGTTAACGGCAAGGACCTCACCACCGCTGACGTATTGCTTGAGCTTATTGATAAGGGCAAGGTCGGTGACAAGCTGACTCTCAAGATTGCAAGGGTTAACAGCAACTATTCGGTTGATACCTTTGACGTTACGGTTACCCTTGTAGAAGACAGAGGCACGACTACGGTGAAGGAAGAGACTACGCAGTATGATCCCTTCTCCTATTTTGGATATTAATTGAATCTATCGGCGAAGAACAATCCAAACAGAACACACAGCAGGGCGGGATGCCCTTTAACCGTTTGCGGTTGGCTCATTATTACGGAGTAAATATAATAATGTCGCTTGCCACCGGAAACTATTTGCCATTCACTAATACAAAAAGCAGACGCTTACGGTTAGATAAGTGTCTGCTTTTATATTATTCTTACGGCTGGGATAATTCCGTTTCGGAATTATATTTCGGCGTTACGATGCCGTTGTCATCAATTGTGATTGAGTTGACGGGAGACCATGATACGATGCTGTCATAAAGCCATCTTTGCTCGGCCCCGTCTTCCATGTAGTGGGTTTCGCTGTTTTCCTGCATTCCGGGGATAATCGTTGTTGTCATCTCTCCCCCTCTGCCGATTTCCAGCTTCAGCATGATTGTGGGCTGATTTCTTGTGTTGAACCAGAAATTGCCCATGCTGTATATAATGGGTTTGCCGTTATAAAATTCCATGCCTTGCAGAATGTGGGAATGGTCACCGATGACCGCATCCGCACCTGCGTCAATATACTTTTTGCCGTTCGCCTTCTGGGCGGCGGTCAGCTCTGTTGTATTTTCGTATCCCCAATGAGGATAGACTATAACGTAGTCACAGTATTCCTTTGCCGCTTTGATTGCGGTCACCATTGCCTCACCGCCGTCATAAGAGCCCATGATTCCTTCGCTGTCTTCGCCGGCAACGGGTGTTTTGATAGGAGACTCCACTCCGCAGCAGGCAAGGTATGCGACCTTGTAGCCGTTTATCACAAAGGTTGCGGGAGCGCTTGCTTCCTCGGCGTTCATGCCTGCTCCCACTCTTGCAATTCCCGCCTCATCAAGGATTGCCATTGTGTCAATGAAGGCATCGTGGCCGTAGTCGTATGCGTGATTGTTGGCAAGGGAAACGATATCCACACCCATATCCGCCAGGTATTTTACATTTTCCGGCTCGGACCTGAAGGTAAACTTCTTGTCCGGTTGCGGCTCTCCTCTGTCGGAATATGGAAATTCGTTATTGACCAGCATTATATCCGCAGATTTCATTTCGTTCTGAAAGGTTTCGTCAATGCAGTCCAAAACGGAACCGGGCATAGTTCTTGCGTGAGTCATGACATATCCGCTGTATGTGAAATTGATATCTCCCGTAAATCCCAGCACGAATGAATCCCTGCCGTTATTTCCCATATCTACGCTTTCCTTTGTACCGAAAACGTCTGTAAGGGCATTCAGAGTATAGCCGATGGATTCGTGCCATTCTTCATTCGTAAGAAATCCGTCTTTTGAAGCGTTGCTGAGTGCGGTCAACTCCTCATCGCTGAAATTCTTCAGTATATCAACGGAAATGTCTTTACTGCATATCAGTGAAAGGGATTTGCTCAGACCCTCATAGTCAAATTCGGGCGGCTTCTCCTCTGCGGTTACGGTTTCGCTGTGAACGGGAATGGTGGGCTCGGTTTCTCTGACCCATTTTACGCTCAGCAGACCCGATACGCCTGCGATTGCCGCCGCGATGACGCACAGAGCGGTTTTTATTTTACTTGTTTTCAACTTTAATCTCCGTTACTGTTCAAGTGTACCCAATGCTTTTGCAATGGCTTCAAGGTCTGCCTTGTCATAGAAATCTATTTCAAGAGTACCGCATTCCTTTTTGCCCTTTGTAACTACCCTGGCCTTACGACCGAGTGAAGATGATAATGCCAGCTCTACCTCATCAAAATAGGCAATTCTCTTTACCTTTGTTACTGTTTCGTCTTTTGTCTTGGTTTTGCCTATATTTTTGACAAGCTTTTCCGTTTCTCTTACGGAAAGGCCTTTTTTGACGATTAAATCGGCGGCTTCAATTAAAAGCTCCTCGTCTTCTATTCCTGCAAGCGCTTTTGCATGACCTGCGGAAAGCTTGCCCTCTCTTATCATTTCAATTACCGGCTCCGGTAATTTGATGATACGCAGAGCATTGGTAACTGCCGTTCTGGATTTGCCTACCTTTTTGGCGGCATCCTCCTGGGTAAGACCGTATTCCTTAATCAGTTCTGCAAAGCCGTATGCTTCTTCAACGGGATTCAGATTTTCTCTCTGTAAATTTTCAATCAGAGAGATTACTGCCGCTTCCTCGTCTGTAAGCGCCTTGATTATTACGGGTACCTCCGTCAGACCTGCTACTCTTGATGCTCTCCATCTTCTCTCCCCTGCTATGAGCTGATAACTGCCGTTGAGCATGGGCCTTACAAGTAAGGGCTGAAGAACGCCGTGGTCTGCTATGGATGCGGCAAGCTCGGATATTGCTTCCTCGTCAAATTCTTTTCTTGCCTGCTCTTTGTTTGGCTCTATATCCGACAACTTTAATGTTGTTACGGAAGTGCTGTCTGCTGTTTCAAGAGCGTTATCTATAATAAGAGAATCAAATCCTCTTCCCAATCCGCCTTTTTTAGGTGCCATATTTATACCCCTTATCTGTTATTTTTAAGAAATTCGTCTGCAAGGTCGTTATATGCTTTCGTTCCCTTTGAACTTTTGTCATAATACATTACCGGCATACCGTAGCTGGGTGCTTCCGATAATCTGACGTTTCTGGGAATGAATGAAGAATATACTTTTTTGGGGAAGCTCTTTTTTATCTGTTCCACTACCTGCTGGGTAAGGTTAAGACGTCCGTCATACATTGTGAGGACTATTCCCTCTGTTTCAAGATAGGGATTATATCTCTGCTTTACTGCTCTTGCGGTTGATACAAGCTGTGACAGACCTTCCATTGCGTAAAACTCACATTGAATGGGAATCATCAGCGTCTGGGCCGCCACAAGACCGTTCAGAGTAATAAGTCCCAGTGAAGGCGGACAGTCAAGGAATATGAAATCATATTCCCCGCTTACGAGTGCAAGGGCATTCTTGAGGCGGGATTCTCTCTTTTCCGTTTCCGCAAGCTCTATTTCCGCTCCCGCAAGGTCCATTCCTGAGGGAATTACTGATACATTTTTGAATTTTGTGACTATTGTTGCCTCTGCCGCGCTGCAGCTTCCCGTCAGTACGTCGTATGAAGTCTTTTCAAGTCCCCTTTTGCTTATTCCGTATCCGCTTGTGGTGTTACCTTGAGGATCTATATCCACAAGCAGTATTTTCTTGCCTTTTGCTCCTAATGCGGCGGCAAGATTAACGGCGGTAGTTGTTTTACCTACTCCGCCCTTTTGATTTACTATTGCAACTGTTTTTGACAAAGCCATCTCTCCTGAATCAGATTTTCTACGATTATATCACAGCATTTTATAAAATTAAAGTGTTTTATCTTATTTTTATGTGTCACACCCTAAAATGTTCCACGTGGAACAATAAAAGCCCCCGACATTTTGTCAGAGACTCTTTTTTGCTATCTGTGCCGATACCCTGGGGTATTTCGGAGGTGTTGGCTTGATTTTCTTGATTACAACAATATTTCTTTCAGCATCGTCTGAAAGACGGAAGGTTTTAATTTGCTCAATCTTTCCTCCCAATATTGAAATGGCGTTTTCCGCTAAAGCGATTTCTTCGTCTGCTTTTGAGCTTTTCATTGCGAAGAAATATCCGCCTACCTTGACAAAGGGAAGACAGTATTCCGTAAGCACATTCAGAGAGGCAACCGCTCTTGAAACCACGGCATCATATTTTTCTCTGTAATTCTTATCTTTGCCCGATTCTTCGGCTCTTGCGTGCTTAATCTCAGCATCAAGACCGAGACTTTCAATGCTTTCTTTGACGAAAGTCAGACGCTTTGCCGTGGAATCAAGCATGGTCAGTTCAATATCGGGATTCATAATCAGCAAGGGCACACCGGGAAATCCTGCCCCCGTACCCACATCCATAATTTTCTTTGCTTCTTTATATTCGGGTAAAGCGGTTACGCTGATACTGTCTGCAAAATGCTTGATTGCGAATCCGTCGGGGTCTGTGATTGCTGTCAGATTCATTACCTTGTTTTTTTCAATTACCATTTCGGCAAATGAATCAAGTAACGAAATCTGTCCCTCGGTTACGGGAATATTCAGTTCGGAGAGGTTTTCAAGAAATAAATCTTTAT
>JAKSQQ010000012.1 GCA_024404015.1 Clostridia bacterium | reverse complement strand
TGTCGGTAGTACGCAGAAAGAAGTTCAAGTATGTATCAGAGCATCTACATAAATAGGCGGCTGATATGGCAAAGATAATTTCAATCAATAAAAGCGAAATAAAGGGAGTGCTGAAAACTCCCTCGGAAAAAGGAATTCTCATTGAAAACAAAGGGCTTGAGGGCGATGCTCACGCTGACGGTACCCACCGTCAGTTAAGCTTACTGGCAAAGGAAAGCTACGACAAAATGGAGAAGCTGGGTATCAGCGGTCTTCATTGGGGCTCCTTTGCGGAAAATATTACCACGGAGGGAATTACCCTCTATACTCTGCCCGTGGGTACCCGTCTGTTTCTGGGAAAATGTGAGATTGAGGTAACCCGGATAGGAAAGCAGTGTCACGGTGACTGTGAAATATACAAAAAAGCAGGTACCTGCGTAATGCCGAAGGAAGGCATTTTCGTACGCATACTCAAAGGCGGAGAAATCAGCGCAGGCGATGAAATCAGAATCACGGAAACAAAAATATAACTATGTAAGGAAGGTAACATTTATGAGCGATAAAAAATTACGCTTCGGAGTTGTGGGCTGCGGACGGGGTGCCGCCGTTGCATCATGCGGTTTCAATAATCCGAAATGCAAAATAGTTGCGGCCTGTGACCGCAACGAGGCAATTCTTGCACATTGCAGGGAATATTTTGAATCAATGGGCAAAAAAGACGTCATATATCTGAATGATTACGACGAGCTGCTCAAAATGGATATCGACGCGGTAATAGTCGCGACAGAGGCTGTTTATCATGTGCCGATAGTTAAAAAAGCATTTGAAGCGGGAAAGCACGTTTTGTGCGAAATTCCGTCAATTACAAGTGTTGAAGAGGTTTATGAACTCAGAAAAATAACCTCCGAGCATCCCGATTTAATCTATATGGCGGCAGAAAACTGCTGTTACTGGGCATTTATCGAAACCTGGAAGAAAATGCGTGAAAAGGGCGAATTCGGTGACGTTGTTTTTGCCGAAGCGGAATACCTTCACAGCATAAATCCCGAAGAATTTTCCCCCGATAATTATCCCGAGGGTCATTGGCGTACATACATTTCCGCAATCAAATATTCCACTCATGAATTGGGGCCCCTTCTCTATATTATGGATGACCGCTGTATTGACGTATCATGCAAGACATCGGATGTTATTTATAATCCCTATTTTCCGAAAAAGAATTCAACCGCCATTGCGATTTTCAGAACCGAAAAGGGTGCGGTAATAAAATTGCTTGTCAGCTTCGGTGCATATACAAGCTACGACCATAATTACCGTTTATGCGGTACACGCGGTTCTATTGAAACGGACAGAAGAACCATAGTTGACAATGCCCACAGCTTCGCAAATCTTGCAAGCATACCGGGTACGTTTTCACAAAAGATAGAAATTCCCGTTGCAACGGCATATCTTGACGAATACGGCAACGCCAATGCTTTCGGACACGGCGGCGGAGATTCCCGTATGTTTGCGGATTTTGTTGACTGCGTGTTTGAAAACAAAAAGCCCGTTCTTGACGTGGATTTTGCAATCAAAATGTCTCTTCCCGGAATTCTGGCAAGTCAGTCGGCAGAGCAAAACGGAGCCAACCTTGAAATACCGGATATCTGATTCCGTACTTCGCAAGGAGAAATATATAACTGATTCCCCGAAAAGTCCCATCTTTTATAAGAATATCCGCCGGAGAGGAAACACAATTCCTTTCCGACGGGTCAATTTGTTTTTATTGCTTTCGTTTAAGCGAAAATATTTTACTTCACAAGGTGACTTGTATCGTTGACGTAATCAAATATAATGTCTCCGTTGGGATTTGTTCCCGGCTCATAGAAAGAAATCTTCGTCACTCCCGTGTTTGAAATCTTCATATCGTAATTGGGCTCTTTATCGCGATAACCGAAAAGATAGAAGATGATATAGGTAAGAAATCCCGCGTGAGAAACAAGGGCTATCTTTTCACCCTTTGTGAAATACCTGTCAATGTAGTCAAGTACCCTTTTTGCCCGTTCAAAATACCTTTCTTCATTTTCTCTCGGAGTTTCGTCGGGAACAGCGGTCCTTGTACATTCCTCGTATTCCTTTGCGGGAACAATACGGGGCGAATATTTTCTCAGTTCATCATAAGATACGCCGGCATATTCGGGGCTGACGCCGATTTCACATAAATCCGGCATGGCGTAAAGCGGCTGATTTCTGTCGCCGAGAAATTCAACCGCGGTCATGGCGGCTCTGCGCAGAGGGCTGCAGAAGATGTAATCATAATCCTCGTTCTTATGGTATTCACCTAATTTTTTTGCCTGGCAGATGCCATTTTCCGTCAGCTCGGGGTCGTGTTTATCAATGAAAGTTTCCGCTTTGAAGCCCTCAATGTTGCAGAAGCTTTCGCCGTGTCTGATAAGATAAAGCTCTCTGGTAAGAATCCTTTTCGCCATATTTTCACTTCCTTGTTTTACTGAAAACACTATAACATCTGTTTTGCAAAATAACAAGTGGCTGTTGATATTTTTCTTGCCGGGCATTATAATATTTCAACGGGGTGAGTTCATGATATACGTTGTAAGACACGGTCAGACAGACTGGAATAAAGAGGGAAAAGTACAGAGCCGGGCGGATATTCCTCTCAATGAAACGGGAAGAGAGCAGGCAAGAGAAATCCGCGAACAATTAAAGAATGTCCTGTTTGACGGAGTTTATTCAAGTGAGCTTTGCCGTGCGATTGAAACCGCGGAAATAATTTCGGGAAGTAAAAACGTCATCAGAGACGAGCGGCTTTCCGAAGTGGATAACGGAAAATTTGAAGGCGTTGAGGTTTCCAAAATGGTAAGGATACGCCTTTCTCCCGATTTTGATCCCGCTGAATACGGCACCGAATCACGGGAAAGCATCAGGGAAAGGGTATTCTCTTTTCTTGATGAAATCGTACCCGGATACATAGGTAAAAACCTTCTGATTGTTTCCCACGCCGGCACCTGCAAATATGTGCGTCTGTGGTTTGAGGGAGAACCCGAAGACGGAAATATCGATAAGCTCATGCTTAAAAATTGCCAGGTGCTGACCTACGACAGATAAATTCACGGCGTACCTCACGGGTATGCCGTTTTATTTCTTATCTCTGCAACAAAAGCCAAAAAAACACACACTGATATTCGTAAAAAGAAAAAATCACACTTTATTTGATTGACTTTATATAATTATTATGCTAAAATGCCGTTGATAATGCCGTATTATCGCGTTTGCGCAACGGCATAAAAGGATGGAAAGCTATGAAAAGTAAAAATGACATCAACATTCCGCTGATAGCGGCGGCTGTGGTTTTTGTCGGTCTGATTGCCGTGGTTGCTGTGCTTGGCATAAAAGCAGGCAGCAACGCCCGTATCAGAGGAAAAACGGAGGACACCACAACGACGGCAGAATCAACCGTTGAAACCGAAAGCTCCTCTTTATTTGAAGAAAGCACCTCATCAGACGAAAGTCAGAGTGAAGAAGCCGAAAGCGGTACAGTCTATACAGGCACTCTCGCTACAGCAGTTCCCAAGACAAGCATAGTTGAAAAGACGGTAACCAAGCTTCAGACCACTGCTGCGGCAGTTGTAAGCACGACTGTCATGAACGGTGCGGAGGTTCCCGTTTACGAGGAGGAAGACCTTAAAAAGAGCTCTGCCAACAAGGACACAACCGCAGGAACAAACGTAAAGCTTTCAGCTGACATGACATTTGCGGGACTTTACACAAAGGGCTACGACGTTTACGGTCCCAAGTCATTTATATATAACGATGACACCTCACCGAACTGTACTCAGAGAAAATTCGGTTACAATAAATTCTACGATTTCGGTGCAAACCTCATTGATTTCTCAATTGATACCGTCCGTGTCAAATTCACCTATGCGGGAAAGCCCTACATGATTCAGATGTGGAAGGGTCAGTACATTTCAGGTGATATCGGTACGGTAGGTGGCGAAGTCGGTATCTACACAAGAGATCCCCAAAAAGCTTACACCGCATCCCACTATGACTGTGCCGCGGAAAGCGACTGGCTCGACTGCGAGATGACGATTTTCTGGGATGATGACGGTGACGGAGTTTACACTCCCCAGTTCACCAGAAAGTATTCCACCCACTGGTGGGAAACCGGCTATGTTGACGGTCAGCTCAAAAACAAGAGAGATTCCTCTCCCCTCAGACTTATGCAGCGTATAACGTTCAAGGATGAAGCTCAGGCGGCGGCATTTGAATCCGGCCTTGTAAGCAAAGGATTCAAATCCGTATCCGAATTTTCACCCAATGTTCCCGACTCGGTAAAGCGTCAGGGCCGTGACGTTATCTATATATGGCAATATATTAAAGAGTGACGATATACAGGAGGACAACTATGAACAAAAAAATACTTATAGCTATCATCTGTGCCGTTCTCGTTTTCGGCGGCGGTATTGCAGCGGTTTCAATTCTTAAAAAAGATGAACCCGCCCGTAAGAGAAGCACAAAAGAAGACCCCACAAGCACCACCACCGAGGTATATACCGGCAGCACAACAGAGCCCACCGAGGAATATACCGGCGTTACAGACGAAAACGGTCTCCCCGTTTATGAAGAAACAGAAACCGATGACAACGGCAGTGTCATCACAACCATAAAGAACGTAGTCAAAACGACTGCAAGGGTTGCCGGAAACTCAACAACAAAGAAGAGCACGGGTACAACCAAATCATATGGTACAACCAAAAAGAGTACCGGCACCACAAAATCATCGGGTACCACAAAGAAGAGCTCCGCTACCACCAAGGCATCCAGCGGAACAGGCATCGTTGATGCTGTAATCGGTCCCAATGCAGAGCAGTCATTCCTCGGCTACCGCAAAGCTCCCGAAGGTTACTATTACTGCGACGATAAGGACAACTGGCAGAAATATACCGGCTACAACGAGGTTTACGATAGGTGGGCAGGCGTTGCGGCCATGTACATCGACCAGGTCAGAGTCCGTTTCCGTTACGAAGACAAAAACTGGATGATTCAGCTCTGGAAGGGCCAGTACGGTTTCCTTTTGATTGGTGCTGAAATCGGTGTATACACAAATACTTCATTCACCAACGAAAACGGTGACTTCCACCATTTTGACGTTGCCCAGCAGCCTGACTGGCTGTATATGCAGCTTGACTGCTATTACAGACCCAAGGGCGACACGGGTGCATACAAGAAAGTATTTACAAGACCCTGGGATAAATATTGGTGGGCAACCGGCTTCGTAAAGGGCCAGCTCCAGAAGTATTCCGCTCCCAGAACAGAGCTCAAGACCATGAACCACATTCAGTTCAAGAGCGAAGATATGGCTAACCTCTTTGTTGAAGGTCTCCAGAAGATCGGCTTCGGCCGTGCGGGTTCATCAGCCGCAATGCAGGATGACACCTACTTCCAGAACGGTGCTGACGTTTACGTACTCTGGTCAACAAGATATAACGACTCCTTCGAAGGTTATATCAGATAATTCCGGAAGAACCGAAAACAAAACATCATAAAACAGAGAAAGAATTTTAGGGCGTATCTGCGGATACCCTTAAAATTCTTTTTTGTTTGTTTATATATCCGGTTATTTTTCATTATTATGGCAAATTCAATTGACATTTTCGGGATAAAAGAGTATCATTTACACGATTAATATTATAATGCGGGAGAATCGGTTATGTTAAAGAATGAAGAAAAATCAATGGAAAAAATCGTTGCGCTTTGCAAAAACAGAGGCTTTATTTTTGCAGGCAGTGACATCTACGGCGGACTTGCGAACACATGGGACTACGGCCCTCTCGGCTCAAGACTCAAGAACAACGTCAAGGACACCTGGCGCAAGAGATTCATCCAGGAAAGAAAGAACAGCTACGAGGTAGATGCTGACATTCTTATGCATCCCAGAGTATGGGAAGCAAGCGGTCACGTTGCATCCTTCTCTGACCCTCTTCTTGACTGCAAGGAATGTAAAATGCGTCACAGAGCAGATAATCTTATTGACGATTTTGATCCCGATGCACATGCAGACGGCATGACAAAGGAAGAAATGTTTGACTACATCAAGGCACATTCAATTCCCTGTCCCAACTGCGGAAAGCACAATTTCACCGACATCAGAGAATTCAACCTTATGTTCCAGACCTTCAGAGGCGTTACAAACGACTCCAAGAGCGTTATTTATCTGCGTCCCGAAAACGCTCAGGGCGAATACGTTAACTATCTTAACGTTCAGCGTTCAATGAGAGCAAAGCTTCCTTTCTCAATCGGTCAGATAGGTAAGGCATTCAGAAACGAAATCACACCGGGCAACTTCACCTTCAGAACAATTGAATTTGAGCAGATGGAGTTCCAGACCTTCTGTAAGGAAGGCACAGACAATGAGCTTTACGAATATTTCAAGCAGTACGGCCGTCAGTATTTTGAAGACCTGGGTCTTCCCTCAGACCACCTTCGTTATCACGACCACGAAAAGCTTGCTCACTACGCAAAAGCCGCCTGTGACATAGAGTTCCTCTTCCCCTTCGGCTGGGGCGAAATCAACGGCACGCACAACAGAACAAACTTTGACCTTACAAGACATCAGGAATACAGCGGCAAGACTCAGGAATATCTTGACCCCGAAACAAACGAGAAGTTTATTCCCTACATAATCGAATCAACCTACGGTCTTGACAGAACGGTACTTGCTCTCCTCTGCGAAGCTTACGACGAGGAAGTTATCGATGCGGAAAAGAACGACACCAGAGTTGTCCTTCACCTTAATCCCGCAATCGCACCCTTCAAGGCATCCGTTCTTCCCCTTTCAAAGAAGCTCAGCGACAATGCTCTTGAGGTTTACAACAAGCTTTCAAAGAAATTTATGGTTGACTTTGACGAAACGGGCTCCATCGGCAAGAGATACCGCAGAGAAGACGAAATCGGTACTCCCATCTGTATCACCTATGACTTTGACTCCGTTGAAGACGGCTGTGTAACAGTCAGAGACAGAGACACCATGGAGCAGGAAAGAATTTCAATTGATGCTCTTGAAGATTATATCGCATCCAAAATCAACTTCTGATTCACATAAACCGCGAAAGGAGAAAACCCATGGTTAATATTACCGAAACCGTCCTTCGTGACGCAAACCAGTCCCTTATTGCAACCAGAATGCCCTTCTCAGAGTTTGAGCCCATCCTCAAGACGATGGATAAGGCGGGCTACTACTCACTCGAATGCTGGGGCGGTGCTACATTTGATTCATGTCTGCGTTACCTTAACGAAGACCCCTGGGAAAGACTTCGCAAGATTAAGGCAGCTTGTCCCAATACAAAGCTTCAGATGCTTCTGAGAGGTCAGAATATTTTGGGTTACAAGCATTATCCCGATGACGTTGTACGTATGTTCGTACGCAAGAGCGTTGAAAACGGCATTGACATCATCAGAATTTTTGATGCTCTTAACGACGTAAGAAACATCAAGGTTGCCGTTGACGAGACACTCAAATGCGGCGCTCACGCATCAGGTACAATCTGCTATACCCTCAGCCCCATCCACAACATTGAAAGCTACGTAAAGCTTGCAAAGGAAATTGAGGCACTCGGTGTTCAGTCAATCTGCATCAAGGACATGGCAGGCATCATGAGTCCTCAGGAGGGCTATGAGCTTGTCAAGGCACTCAAGGCAAATGTCAGCGTTCCCATTATCGTTCATACTCATTCAACCACAGGTCTCGGCTTCATGACACTTCTCAAGTGCGTTGAAGCAGGTGCAGACGTTATTGATACCGCTATCTCCTGTTTCTCAGGCGGCACCTCACAGCCCGCCACGGAAACCATGGTTTATGCACTCAGACAGCTTGGCTACGAGGTTCCCGTTGATACAAACGTATGTAAGGAAATCAATGATTTTTTCAAGCCCTACAGAAACGAATGTCTCAAGTCGGGTCAGCTCAATCCCGTTGTCATGGGTACACAGACCGACGCCCTCATTTATCAGATTCCCGGCGGTATGCTTTCAAACCTTGTTGCACAGCTCACCGCACAGAATAAGCTTGATAAGCTTGACGAGGTTCTGCTTGAAACTCCCAGAGTAAGAGAAGACCTGGGTTATCCTCCCCTTGTAACTCCCATGAGTCAGATGGTAGGTGTTCAGGCAACCGCCAACGTACTCGCAGGCGAGAGATACAAGAATATTTCAAAGGAAATCAAGAGCTATCTCAAGGGTGAGTACGGCAAAGCTCCCGGTGAAATTAACAAAGAGCTTCAGAAGAAGGTTCTCGGTGACGAGGAGCCCTACTCCGGCAGATATGCGGACACTCTCGCTCCTCAGTTTGAAGAGGCAAAGAAAGAGCTGGGCGACAGAGCCACCTGCGATGAGGACGTACTTTCCTATATAGCATTCCCCACTCAGGCGGAAGCATTCTTTGAGAAGAGAGACGCAAAGAAGAAAAATACATTCACCTATACAATCAAGAAAATGGGCTGAGGTAAATTATGAAAAATATATCGGCTGTTGCCATGGCAACAAAATACACTCCCGACTCGGTTCTTGAAATACCTGAAGCATTGCTCATTTCCCTCATCGGTGTACTTGTGGTAATGTTTGAGCTTGCACTTCTTGCAATATTCATTCTGCTCATGTCAAAGGTATTCAAGAATCTGGGCAAAAAGAATAAAGGTGAAACTCAGAAAACACCCGAAGTTGTCGTTCCCTCAGGAACCCCCCTGCCCGAAACGGATTCGGCAGGTAAACTTGACCTTGTTGATGTTGATGAGCCCACTGCCGCCGTCATTATGGCGATAGTAAGCGATCAGAGCGGTATTCCTCTGAACAGACTCAGCTTCAAATCAATCAAAAAACTGGAGGACGAAAACAAATGAAATATTACGTAACTCTCAATAATAAAAACTATGAGGTAGAGGTTGAGGAAACAGAGGCGGTCATCACAGCCGTCACGGACGCAGTTGCTGCTCCCGCTCCCGTTGCCACTGCCCCCGCCGCAGCTGCTCCTGCAGCCGCAGCACCTGCCGCTCCCGCCGTTTCCGGTGACGGTACTCCCGTAAAGGCACCCATGCCCGGCACAATTCTTTCCGTTTCCGCTGCCGCAGGTCAGCAGGTAAAGTCCGGCCAGGTAATCATGATTCTCGAAGCCATGAAGATGGAAAACGAAATCATTGCCCCCTGCGACGGAACAGTAAAGCAGATTCTCGTTCAGAAGGGCTCAACAGTAGAAACCGACTCCGTTCTCGCGTTTATAGGTTAAGGAGGACGTAATGGATATTGTTGGAATTTTAACAGGTTTGTGGCAAAGCTCCGGCTTTTCACATCTTTTCACTGCAGACGGATGGAAAAACCTGGTAATGATTTTCGTTGCTCTGGTCTTCCTCTTTCTTGCAATACATCCCAAATTCAGATTTGAGCCCCTGCTCCTTGTTCCCATTGCTTTCGGCATTCTGCTTGCAAATATGCCCGAAACGGGACTCATGGCAGACCCGGCAGGTCTGATGGATGAAACACAACTGGTCGAGGGTGCTCACTGGTATAACGACGGTGTTCTGCGATTGATTTACGCGGGTGTAAAGAGTTCAATCTTCCCCTGCCTTATCTTCCTCGGAATCGGTGCAATGACAGACTTCGGTCCCCTGCTTGCAAATCCCATCAGCTTACTTCTCGGCGCGTCGGCTCAGTTCGGTATTTACATTGCTTTTCTTCTTGCCGTTTCCATGGGCAGTATCACCGGCGGACTTGTTTCCTTTACCGCAGGTGAAGCGGCAGCCATCGGTGTTATCGGCGGTGCCGACGGACCTACCGCCATATTTTCGGCGTAAAAGCTGGCTCCCCAGTTACTTGCTCCCATTGCTCTCGCCGCATACTCATACATGGCACTTATTCCTCTTATTCAGCCCCCCATCATGAAGCTTCTCACCACAAAGAAGGAAAGAGAAGTTGAAATGAAGCAGCTCCGAACTGTATCAAAGACTGAAAAAATTATCTTCCCCATCGTTGTATTCATCATAGTTGCTCTGCTTATCCCCGATGCGGCATCCCTTATCGGCTTCCTTATGCTGGGTAACCTCTTTAAGGAATGCGGCGTTACGGACAGACTTTCCGATACGGCACAGAATGCTCTTACCAACATCGTTACCATCATGCTGGGCGTTACCGTAGGTGCAACCGCAAACGGTCAGGATTTCATTCAACTCAAGACTATCCTCATCGTTGTTCTCGGTCTTGTTGCGTTCAGCTTCTCAACAGCAGGCGGTGTACTTTTCGGCAAGGTACTCTACGTTATCACAGGCGGCAAAATCAATCCTCTCATCGGCTCGGCAGGTGTATCTGCAGTTCCCATGGCAGCCCGTGTATCCCAGGTTGAAGGCAGAAAGTACAATCCCACAAACTTCCTTCTTATGCACGCTATGGGTCCCAACGTTGCAGGCGTAATCGGTTCCGCAGTTGCGGCAGGATTCATGCTGCTGATGTTCAATAACTGATAAGCGAATAAATACATCAAAGGGCTTTCCTTTTCGGGAGGCCCTTAAATTTATGTGTTGAGATTTGAAAAATATGGTGATATAATAATCTTATATGGCGGAAAGGAGAGAAAATATGTCACTTGTTAAAATGAGTCAGCTTCTTTCGGACGCAAAAAAAGGCGGGTATGCCGTAGGCAGCTTCAGCATAGCCAACATGGAAATGGTGCTGGGTGTCATCAAAGCGCTTGAGGAAACAAAAAGTCCCGCAATCATTCAGATTGCAGAGGTCCGTCTTAAACAGTCCCCCCTTGAAATAATCGGTCCCCTTATGGTCGCCGCCGCAAAAAACGCTTCCGTTCCCGTTGCGGTACATTTCGATCATGGCAAAACCCTTGAAAAAATCACCGAAGCCCTTGATATCGGTTTTACAAGCGTAATGTTTGACGGCTCTCATCTTCCCTTTGAGGAAAATGCCTCGGTTACCTGTAAGGTCAGAGAGCTGGCAAAAAAATACGGTGCGGACTGCGAGGGCGAAATCGGCTGTGTAGGCGGCAGTGAAGACGGCAGCGAAAACATAGCCGTCAATTATACCTCTCCCGCTATGGCACTTGAATTTTACGGCAGCACAAAGGTGGATGCCCTTGCGGTTGCAATCGGCAACGCCCACGGTAATTACAAGCAGACACCGAAGTTGAGATTTGATATCCTTGAAGAAACCGCTTCCCTCATTCCCGTTCCCCTTGTTCTGCACGGCGGCACAGGTATTGAGCCGGATGATTTCCGAAAATGTATTTCTCTCGGCATTCATAAAATCAACATCGCCACCGCCACCTTTGACAGCGTTGAAAGAACGGTCAGACAGGCATACTGCTCCGAAAAAATCGGCGGTTATTATGACCTGCAGGCGGCAGAGGTTGAAGGCGCATATCTTAACGCAATGAAGCATATTGAAATTTTCGGCTGTGCCGGAAAAGCATAATATACGGAGGAAATTAAAATGAGTTTTATCACCTTTGACAGTACAAAACCCCTTGACGTAATCCCCATCGGCAGAGTTGCCATTGACTTTAACCCCACGGATATGAATAAGCCCCTTAGTGAAAGCAGTAACTTTAACAAGTACGTAGGCGGCTCACCTGCTAATATTGCCGTAGGACTTGCCCGCCTGGGTGCAAAGTGCGGATTCATCGCAAAGGTTTCCGACGACCAATTCGGCGATTACGTTGAAAATTATTTCAAAAAAGACGGCATTGACGTTTCTCATATTTCCAGATGTAAAAACGGCGAAAATCTGGGTCTTACCTTCACGGAAATCCTTTCCCCCACACAGTCAAGCATTCTTATGTACCGTGACGGCGTAGCAGACCTTCAGGTAAGTGTTGACGACGTTGACGAGGAATATATCAAGAGTGCAAAAGCAGTTGTTATTTCCGGTACGGCACTTTGCTGCAGTCCCTCAAGAGAAGCCGCCCTCAAAACTCTTTTCCTTGCAAAGAAAAACGGCGTAGTGGTTATTTTTGATATTGACTACAGAAGCTACACCTGGAAAAACAAGGATGAAATTTCACTTTACTATTCAATCGCCGCAAAGAACAGCGATATCATTCTCGGCTCAAGAGAAGAATTTGATCTGACGGAAGCACTTGAAGGCAAGTGTGCAAGCGACGAGGAGTCCGCAAAGAGATGGTTCTCATACGGCAATAAGCTCATCATCATAAAGCACGGCAAGGAGGGCTCCGTTGCATATCTTAACGACGGCTCCGCATACAAGGTAAAGCCATTCCCCGTTCAGATGCTCAAGGGCTTCGGCGGTGGTGACGGCTACGCAAGCTCATTCATTTATTCACTGCTTAACGGCAAGGAAATCGACAAGGCTCTTGAATTTGCCACCGCTTCCGCTTCAATGCTGGTTTCCGCTCACAGCTGCTCCGAGGCCATGCCTTCCGTAAAAGCCATTGAGGAGTTTATCAACAAAGAAAAGAACGAACTTCACTGCGGTGAGGTAATCGAAAAGATTAAATAAACAGCAGAATATTTTATTGCAGGGCGATTCGTCGTCCTGCTTTTTTATACAAAATTGCAAATAAAATATCAATTCTCTCTTGTATTTTGGTTATAAATAATATAATATAGATGTGTATGATTTATTTTTGCATCAGGAGGGTTAAATAATGAAAGAAGAAAACAAAAAGTATGCTGATGAGGCCTATGCCATAGTTGAGCATGCAGCCAACGAAATCGGCTCACGTCTTCCCGGCTCCGACGGTGAAAGAAAGTTTCACGACTATATGGCCGGCAAGCTTTCCGAAATCGGCATTAAGCCGGTAAAGGAAGAATTTGCGGTATCTCCCAGAGGTTCCATCGGCGGTATTCCCTATGCCGGCTGGGCAGGAGTGATTATTGCTCTTACCTCATATGTTGCACGCGCAATTCCTCAGATCTGGATTCCCCTTGCTGCCTTCTCACTTCTTACAATCATCTGGCTCGTGTGGGACGTATTCTTCTATCACACCACCTTTGATATGTTCTTCAAGCAGGAAATCTCCAGAAATACCTGGGGTGAGCTTGTTCCCGAAGACGGCAAATACGATTACACAATCGTTCTTTCCGGTCACAGCGATACAAGCTGGAACTGGAAGCATTCCGAGCATTCCTATAAATACAGAGATAAGCCCGTTCTCGGTCTTGTCACCACTTATGCAAAGGTGGGCTTCGGTGCAGTCTGCTTCTTTGTTTCCGCTTTTTATGCAATATTTGAAGCAGTATTTTATCTTGCACTCAACGTTTTCAATGCTGAATGGGCATTGAAGGCATATTACGTAATTCAGAACGGTGCTGAACAGTGCGCAATGTACGGTATCACTTCAAAGTTTGCTCCCGTATATTCAACAATCAGTGCAATCATGCTTATCCTCGGTGCAGTATGTGCTTTCGGATGCTTCTTCGTAACCATGTGGTGCGATGCTGACGAAAAGAATGCGTCAAGAGGTGCTATGGATAACGCAACGGGTATCGCCCTTGCATACGAAACACTCAAGTATTTCAAAGAAAACCCCGAAAAGCTCCCCAAGGGCTGCCGTATCGTTGACCTTAACTGCGGCTCCGAGGAAGCAGGTCTTCGTGGCTCCATGGCTTTTGCGCAAGAGCATAAAAACGATGAAATGCTTAAAAACTGCTGGAATCTCAACATTGACTCCATTGCAGATAAAGAATATTTTGAAGTTGTTGTCAAGGATGACTGGCAGGGCTGCCGTTTTGATACAGACCTTGAGCAGATGTTTAAGGACAGCTTCGCCGAGCTGGGTATAGAAAGCAAAACCAACGGTTGCATTCATAATCCCGTTGGCGGCTGCGACTCCACTCCCATGACCAGAGCCGGTGTTAAATCCGTAACCTTCGCCGCTCAGAATCCCATTCTTACCAACTACTATCACACATGGCGTGACGTTCCTCAGAGATTTGAGGTTGAAACCGTAGGTACCGGCTTTGACGTTCTTCTGAGCGTAATCGATAAAATCGCCGCTTTCCAGGAAGTAAACGGCTACAACGGCCCTCAGAAATAATAATTACCCCTAAATTACAGTAAAGGAGTAACGCAATGTCAGACAAAAACACCAATCCCAATGTAAGAACCTATAACGGCAAAGAGCTTGCCGGTTACCTTACCGGTCTTGCGGGACAGAATATCATTTATAACGTCATCAGCGCAGGTCTGATGTACTATTTCCAGAGCGTAATCTTCCTGCCTGCCATGGCATACACCACCATCGTTGCAATCGCAAGAGTATGGGACGCAATCAACGACCCCATGATGGGTACAATCGTTGACAAGACCCACACCAAATACGGTAAATGCAAGCCCTATCTTCTCTATGTACCCGCAATTGTGCTTGTAATCACCTGCCTCTGCTTCTTCAACAAGCAATACAGTTCAGCCCTTCCCATGACAGAGAAGGTACTCATCATTGCCTGGGCAGGTATTTCCTACATAATGTGGGGAATGAGCTACACCGCAGGCGATATTCCTCTCTGGGGCGTTACCTCCCTTATGACGGAGGACGCAAAGGACAGAGCGAAGGTTCTCTCCCTTGCCCGTATCGTAGCAAATGTAGGTGCCATCGGTATGCTCGTTCAGTTCCTTGCCGCTCCCCTTCAGGGTACGGTTGCAAACCTCTATTACAAGGTCAAGGGAATTGACATAATCGCAAATCCCGAGCTTGAGCTCAATAACGCAACACAGCTTCAGTATTCATTTATTTTCATTGCAGTCATCATTACGGTCTTTGCCTGCATTCTTTTCCAGTTCTCCGGTCTTTCCGTTAAAGAAAAGGTACAGCAGCAGACAGAAGAAAAGCCCTCCATGGGTCAGAATTTCAAGACCATGTGGAACTGCAAGCCCTTCCGTCAGCTTCTTATCTCCGGCGTTTTAAGAAGCCCCATTCAGCTTCTCTCAACAGTTGCTCTTTCACTTGTAATGTATTACTTCTTTGATAACGATGCAGGTAAGGCACTTGCAGGCGAAAACGGTCTGAATATCACTCTTGTTATTCAGGTACTCGTTCTTGCGGCAGGTATCTTCGGCGGTATGATCGCCGCTTCTGCAGTTACTCCCGCAATTGCCCGCAAATTTGAAAAGAAGAGTCTTTACAATTTCTACTCCGTTATCGGTGCAATTCCCTTCGGACTTGTATTCGTTGCTTACCTTGTATTCGGCGAAAGTCTAAAATCATCACTTCCCGTTTCCCTTCTTCTCGGCGTTATCTTCTTTGCCGCATCCTGGGCAATGGGCGGTCTGAACGTTCTTCAGTCCATCATGATTGCAGACTGTGTTGACTATGAGGAATATCATAACGGCAACAGACCCGACGGCGTATTCTTCTCAGGTCAGAGCTTCATTACAAAGCTTTCTGCAGGCATTGCAACAATCATCCAGGGCATCGTATTTACCGTTGTTAAATTCAGCGGTGATAACGTAAACGCTGTAAACGATGCTCTTGCTAACGGAACGGCTCACTTCTCCTCAAACTATAAGACCTACGCTGCCGCCATGTTCTTCCTTGTGGCAGTTCCTCCCATGATAGGTATGATTCTTTCCGCAATTCCCACGTGGAAATATGCTCTTCCCAATGATGAGCATAAGAGAATCCTTGCTTCTCTTGTTGAAAAGCGTCACGCTGATGAAACAAGCGATGAAGTAACCGAAGAGGCAGACACACAGGCGTAAAACAGGCAATAATCAAGGCGTATCTTCCTTATGAAGATACGCCTTATTTTTTATTCATTCAATAATTACGGCTGAACAGGAACGGGATGGTCTTCGCCGGGGTATTCTATCGAAATAAAATTATTTCTTTCTGCATAAGCCCATTTCATGCCGAATATTTTGCAGGATGAATCCAGAGGCATATAAAGCTGTTCTCTGTTTCCTCTGAATACCTTATTGCCGAGATCAATCTCTCCCTTATCGGTGAGAGCAATACTGCTGTCCTCGGTAAATTCAGCACTTTTACGGTAAACTGAAAGGGAAACCTTTCCTTTTTCTCTTTTCACCTCGCCGCCCATATAGCCGATAAGCGTGGCAAGGGCAACATACCATACACCATCCTTGCATACGGGAGGCAGGTCGGAGGCACAAAGCCCCAGGTCAACGCCCTTATAGAACATCCTCGTTCTACCCGGTCCGAAAACGGGAGCAACACGGTAGGGCCTGATTTCATCCTTATCCTTGTCTATTATACACTCGTCAACTATTCTGCCGTCGTCAAGCTTTGATATGAAGGATGCCTTATTACCGTTTATCTCAACTATGGCGTAAGCGCATACCTCCTCCTCCTGAGGATAGAAGGATGCATGCCAGACCTTATCGGTGGTCTTTGTGCCGGGAGGATTGGAATGACCGTTACCCAGTTCGTAATGCACCGTACCCTGTGAGGGCTTATCAAAAATTTCTTCATTCTTTATGGGGAAGCTTCTTGAGAAATTATGCTCGTGACCGCTGAAAAGCACGTCAAGCTTTTCCATGCCCTCCCTCATCATGGGATAGGCGTCGTCATTGGAAAGGTTGGGACCCGCATAATAAATCGGGAAATGATAAGCACCGAATTTCCAGGGCTTGTCGGACTCATCAATATCCTTTATCAGCCATTCATTTACAAGCTCCGGCTCATTGACTCCGAGAACATCAAAATGAACGTTGCCGTAATCAAAGGAATAATTTTCCGTCTGCCAGCCCTCGGGACCGTTTTTCGGATATGAGTATTCATGCTGATTGTTAAAGAACTCCGCCGGCTCCGCATAGTAACGGTTTCTTTCCTCGGGGAAGTAAAATTCAAAGCCGCGGTTGTCGTGGTTGCCGCAGGTCATCATATAGGGTATATATTCGATAATACCCTCCATACCCTCGTACATGGCGTTCCACTGTATTTCGTGCTGACCGCAGTTACAGTTATCACCTGCGGTAAAAATAAATCTGATATCGGGATTTTCCGCAAGCACCCCTTTGAGGAATTTATTAAGTCGGGAATAATCCGGATTATAGTGGTCGTTATCCTTCTGATGGTCTGAAATGGCAATGAATCTGAAATGCTCAAGATTTTCCTCCTGAGTATCAAAATGGTATTCCTTACTGCGTATGGTATCGTTGCCGCAGGTATAATAATACCTTGTACCCGGCTTCAATCCCTCTGCCTTTGCCCAGTGAATATACGACGTATTCACGTCACTCTTAAAGGGTTTGGTGATTGCCTTAAAAATCATTTTTTCGCCGTCTTTTTCATAGCACTCAATGTAGCCGTCGGGAGAGGACATATCCGTTCTCCAGGTAACGGTCATTGAGGTTTTGGCGTCACCGCTGATGCTGACCATAATATGGTCGGGCTTTTCCGTAGCAAATCTGTAATTGGGCTGTCTTTCCATTATATCTTCTCCAATTTGAAGGGTCTGTCTCCCCGGGGCTTTACCCTAAAGTCAGACGCTTTATTTTATTTATGCTTTTTGAAAAATCTGAATACCGAAGGCAGCGAAAGTACCGAATCTTGTAAGACATTCAAGCTTCTGCTGATCTTCTCTGCCTGTTTTATAATAATAGGGTGTCATTTTGAAAAGATTGAGGATATCCTCCGAATTTTCAAGCAGAATATCCTTTCTGATTTCTCTGCACTCCGCCGTTTCAAAATATTCCGAGACGGCTGAGGCGGAGGGATTAAGGTAGGGCTTATCGTAAATTGCTTCTTTAAGTGAAAAAAGATGCTCCTCAAGAGGAACTACCCTTATGAGTATTCCGCCCTTTTTCAGCACGCGGTAGTATTCTTCGTCTGCGGCGGGAGAAAAGCAATTGATTATGCAATCAGCACTTTCACTCTCAAAAGGCATTGAAAACAAGCTTGCAACCGCAAGAGGGAAATTCACTCCTCTTTTATGTGCAAATTCAAGGGCATCCTTTGAAATGTCGATTCCCCATATATCATAACCGCCGAATTTTTCGGCTATACCCATTGAGTAATAACACTCTCCGCACCCGGCGTCAATCAGCACCGATTCATCACCGAGATACTTACCGCATACATCAATAAGCTCCTCAAGAAGAAAAGAATAATATCCTTTTGAAAGAAAATCACGTCTTGCCCTTATCATCAGACGGTCGTCACCGTGACGCTTTGAGGAGGACTGATTTGACATAAGAAGATTTACGTATGAAAATTTTGATTTATCGTAGCTGTGCCCCTTTTCACAGCTGAACAGTTTTCCTCTGTCTTCAAGGGGTAATCCGCAAACGGGGCAGATGAAATTCATTTGTTTTCACCTTTGTAATTATCAATCTGTTTAATCATATTTCTGCCTACCGCCACCATAAATTTCACCACGTCGGGAAGCAGGTCAACCGGGAACGGCTTGAGGAAATTATCCGCTTCATAGGTAAAATTACCTTTGTAGTCAATATCCGCAAGGGCCTTGAGGATTTCATCCCAGTTCATATCTTTAAGGTACGGAAGGGTATGGTCATCCGACATATTATTGTTATCATGAATATGAAGACAACCGAGGCGGCTATTCATTCCCCTTATCATATCGGCGGCATTTTCGCCCACAAGACCGCAATGTCCCAAATCAAGGCAGGCGGTAAAATGCTCGGGGTTGAGGGCATCCACATACTGATTGAATTCCTCCGTTACTGAACATACATTGGGGATAATTCTCTTACCTTTGAAGAATCCGCCTCTTCCCCACATATTTTCAAGGGCAATCTTTACTCCGTATCTCTCGGCGTAGGGCTCAAGAGCGTGGTAAAGCTCCATATTTTTCTGAAATTTATCTTTTTTATAGAAAACGGGATGCACTACTATGATTTTTGCATCCAGCAGACCGGCGATTTCAATACTTCTTTTCAGCTTTTCAAGCATATCCTTATTGTATCTCTCATTGCCGTCAATGGCAGAGGCAAAAGGAGCGTGGGACTGCTCAAAGGTTACGCCGTAGGAATCGGCTATTGATTTGATATTCATGACGCTGTCCTTATATCCGGGCTTATTCAGAATACAGTCGTCATTTTTAAGGCGGAACATTGAATAATCAAGTCCGTCATATCCTGCTTCGCAGAGCATTCTTATTGCTTTGCTTTCACTCTGAAGCATATCTACGCTTGCTTCGGTCTGTGTTACAAGTTTCATATAAATGCCTCTTTCATTGTGATACCGTCTTGTAAAAATCAAGTGTTTTGAAGGTCTTTCCCAGACGGGAAAGCAGGAATTTTTCCGTTACCCTGCCGAATGCAAGCTCATCCTGCGGAGTAAGGGCAAAGGAATAAATTCTGTCAACGGGATTGAATATAACGTGCTTCATGGCAGTTAGTACGCCCGGGGAAATAAGTGTACCTGAGGAAGAACATCCCGGGCAGGTATAGGAGCCGGAAGCGGTATTGAAATACACCTGACCCGCAGGGCTTTTTCCGCAAACGGAGCACCCGGATAAATCAGGTGCAAAGCCCGCAAGGGAAATCAGCTTAAGCTCCGTAACCGCTTTGAGAAATGCGGGAGTACGTCTGCCTTTTTGAAGAAAGGACAAAGAGTTGAGAATCACACGGAGAGATTCCGGTGCCGGCTCGCCCTCGGGGATAAGCTCCATTGCAAGAGAACAGAAATACTGACCCAGAGAAAGCAGCGCAATATCCTCACGCAAGCCGAAGAACACTTCCTTTGCGGCGGCAGAATCAATAATATAGCTGTCCTTACCCGAATATATTGAAAACTCTCCGTAGCACAAAGTCTGTGCGGCGGACTGCATCTTACTGTTAATCTTTTTTGCTCTGTTTGCAAAAGCACGGATAACTCCGAATTCCGCAGTAAGCAGAGTAACCACTCTGTCACTCTCTCCTACGTCGCTGACCTTCAGCACAAGAGCATCTGTTACCATGGACATATTACACCTCAGTCAAGTCCGAAGTTATGAATAAGGCCCTCTCTGTTACGCCAGTCTTCCTTAACCTTGACCCAGCATTGAAGATTGATGCGGCAATCAAAGAATTTTTCCATATCCAGACGGGCGCGGGTCGATATTCTCTTTAACATATCACCCTTTTTGCCGATGATAATGCCTTTATGACTTTCCTTTTCGCAATAAATGACAGCTTCTACATCCATAATATCGCTGCCGCCTCTTTCACGCATTTTTTCTATGCTTACCGCTATACCGTGAGGAATTTCCTTGTCAAGCAGAAGCAATGCCTTTTCTCTGATGATTTCAGCGGCAATTACTCTTTCGGGCTGGTCCGTTAGAGTGTCATCGGGGAAGAAATGTACCGACTCATAAGCCAGCTTCTCAAGTTCACCGATAACCGCGTCAACGTTATCACCCGTCACGGCGCTTGTAGGTACGACTGCTTCAAAATCATAAGCCTGAGTAAGCTTCAGTATCTTTTCCATTATGATTTCTTTATCCTTTATCGTATCCGTTTTGTTGACTACAAGTACAACGGGTGCCTTTTCTTTTTTAAGACGGGCAAGAAGCTCTGTTTCAGCTTCTCTTATTTCTCCGTCGGGCTCGGTTACGAAAAGACAGCCGTCCATACCGCTGATACCTTCACCCACGGATCTTATCATATTTTCCCCCAGCTTTGTTTTCGGTCTGTGGTAACCGGGAGTATCGGTAAATACAAACTGTGTTTCGTCCTTTGTAAGTACACCCACGATTTTAGTTCTGGTGGTCTGGGGTTTCTGTGTGACTATTGCCACCTTCTGCCCCAGCATTTTATTAAGAAGTGAGGATTTGCCCACATTGGGACATCCCACTATCGCTATGAATGCTGTTTTAGTCATTTCAGTATCCTACCCTTTTATATTTGTCCAATACGGGAACTATCTTCTCAAGAAAAAGCTCTTCACCTATTGTGTTTATCTTAAAAAACATTGCCTGGCTGCCGCCGGTGGTTATGGCGGTAACATACACTCTGTCGTTTGTTGCAAGATAGCTGACGGTAAGTCCTACTCGGTTTTTACCCAAATAACTGTATCTTTCGTATGCACGGATAACCAGCTTGCCCGTACCGAAATCCGTAAAGCTCGCTTCCTCCTGGGTTGCACTTATGCTTGACGTAACAGCATTCTCTACGTCGTTGACAATTGAGGTCAGATTACCGTGTAAAACCGCTTCGTATTTTGCCATATTAAACTTCCTTTCGTTTTTGAATATTGCTTGGTAAAAATACAAAAATATTGCTCAATATTACGCTTAATATCAACACAACAAGCATAACCGGGTTTGTCTTGTAGTATTCAAACATCTTTCTGAATGCTTCGGGCTGATACATGATTACGAATCCGGCAATAACGCTGAAAACCGCCGCAATCAGTACCGCACCAGCCGCGGCGTCCTTCGCCTGCCCTGCAAGAGGGTGAAAATCCGGCGAGGCAAGGTTGACTGCTCTTTCTATGGCGGTATTCACCGCCTCAAGAGAAAGCACAAGTCCGCAAAGAGCAAGCAATACACCGTATTCCGCTTTACTGATTTCAAAGAAATCATAAATTGTAAGATAGCAGAACATATATACCGCAATGCACAGATGAAATCTCATATTTCTTTCCTTTGCAAAGCAGAGAAAAACTCCTCTGCCCGCATATACGAAGCCCTTGAGAAACGCTTTCATCCTTTCACCTCCGGCTCACGTGTAAGACCGATTTTATTAAGGATTTCCTCCTGCTTTCTCATCATGGTCTTTTCCTCTTCACCGCCGTTTACGTGGTCGTATCCCAACAGGTGAAGCATTGAATGTACCGTAAGGAAACCGATTTCCCGCTGAAGAGAATGACCGTACTCCTCTGCCTGGGCAATGGCATGGGGAACGGAAATAACTATATCGCCCAATTCCTTATCGCCGGTAGCAAAGTTTATGTCATACTCACCGTTTTCTCCCAGAGGGAATGAAAGCACATCGGTGGATCTGTCAATATCACGGAATTCTTTATTGAGTTGTCTTATTCTTTCGTCATCGGTAAAGGTTACGCTGATTTCCGCAGTACCCTTGAATTTTTCGTAAGATAATGCGGCGTTACAACACCGACGCACAAGGGGACGCACACCTGTGGGAATTGTAACCGTATCGTCTTTTGAAATGGTAACAGAAGCTTTTCCGCTCATTTTCTGTTTTTCTCCTCTTCGTTTCTCTCGTATGCTTTGATGATATCCTGAACAAGTCTGTGACGGACAACGTCTTTTTCATTGAATTTTGAAATGGCGATATCATCTATATTTTTAAGTATTTTCATTGCCTCTTTAAGACCCGAACGCTTGCCGTCGGGAAGGTCAATCTGGGTAACGTCACCCGTTACCACCATTTTTGAATTGAAGCCCAAACGGGTAAGGAACATTTTCATCTGCTCCGTGGTGGTATTCTGCGCTTCGTCAAGGATGATGAAGCTGTCATCAAGGGTACGGCCTCTCATATACGCAAGGGGGGCGACCTCAATATCTCCTCTTTCCTGATGCTTCTGAAAATTCTCCGCTCCCAGCATATCAAACAGGGCATCGTACAAAGGTCTGAGATAAGGGTCAACCTTCTGCTGTAAATCACCGGGAAGGAATCCCAGCTTTTCCCCTGCCTCAACGGCAGGTCTCGTAAGGATAATTCTGTTGACTTCCTTTGCTCTGAAAGCGGTTACAGCCATTGCCACCGCAAGATAGGTTTTACCCGTACCTGCAGGTCCGACACCCAGAGTAATGGTATTGTGACGGATATTTTCTATATACTTTTTCTGACCGAGAGTTTTGGGCTTAATGGGTTTTCCCTTTGAGGATATGCAGACACAGTCGGCGGTCATTTCCTCAAGCTTATCTTCATTGCCTTCATTCACAAGAGAAAGCACGTATCTGACGTTTTGGTCGCTGAGGGATTCTCCTCTGTTGATAAGAGTAAGCAAACCGTTGACCGCTCTGACGCCCTTCGCAACGTTTTCCGCTTCGCCCACTACTTTAAGCTCTGAGCCGCGGCTGATAACGGAA
The DNA here is from genome assembly GCA_024404015.1 of Clostridia bacterium. Taxonomy (GTDB): domain Bacteria; phylum Bacillota; class Clostridia; order Oscillospirales; family Acutalibacteraceae; genus CAG-177. The sequence goes on along the minus strand of JAKSQQ010000012.1, from coordinate 8,445 downwards.
ACGGAAAATTCCTTTTCAATCAGCTTAATATTTTCATCAAAGGAGCCGAAAAGACTTACTGCCTGCTCCATTCTGTCTACATTGATAATCTGCTCAAACATAAGGTCACCCCGTAATGCTCAGTCTTTAATAAATTATTATATCACAAGGATTTTTTTATGTCACTATAATAAATATATTTTTATACGCCGCAAAGGCAAATTTTTGATTTACACATAAAAAGTGCTCTCCGCAGGGAAAGTATAAGCGGCAATAACCGTTTACAATCCGAAGGAAAGCACTTGTCTTTATTTTTCTCTGATTGTTCCCGTAATCAAATCCGTTCTCAAGCCAAGATACAGAATGATTCTTTCACGGATAACGGGAGTCCACCAATCACGGTAACCTGCTCTGGTGGGATGAATTGCATCCGCCATGTAAAGCTTCAAATCTTCGTCACTGACCTTACACATTTCTTTATCGTTGAAAAGGTCAATCACACCGATATGCCACTTCACCTGAATTTCACGCAGAAGGAAAATCATATCCTCATATTCCGTGTTTTCAAACAGAGTATTCGTGTAAAACATTACGGGGCAATCCCAGGTATCCTTTGCATAGGATATTATGTATTCAATGGCACCCGCAACGGTATGAGTATCAAACTTTTCACGGTCAAAGGATGCAGTTACCTTGCCGAGGGGCTTACCCTGTACCGCATCGTTGGTGGAAAGCTGACAGACAAACAGGTCCGGCTTAAGGGCAGCATCAATTTTTTTCATTCTTGATATGTAGCTGTTCCCCTTATCATCAACGAGGGTAGTGCCTGATTTTGCCTCCTTGACGGCAATTATACCGTCCTGCTTTACAAGGAAATCCACAAAGGATTCTCCAAGGGAACGAGCTCCGTAGGTTACGGAGCTGCCGAGGAAAATAACGGTCTTTCCTTTAAGGGGACTATCCGTGGTTTCCGTCTTTTTCACGCTGTAATCCGCTCCGTTTCCTTTACAGTAAAATCCGAGCTGTCCCAATCCGTATCCCGCCGAAGCGATAACGCATATTACAAGAACACATATCAGAATTCTGAATAAAATCTTTTTCATAGTTTATGACTGGGTTGCAGCTTCAACTGCTCTTACCTCACGCATTTTTTCAAGCTCTTTAAGAATGCCGTCCTTCTTTTTGCCCGTGTAATTATCAAACAGATATGAACCGGATGCAAGGAAGTTGCCCACTACGCCGCAAAGGGTGAACATAAGGAAAATACCCTTGAGCGCACCCGTTGTCTGTGTAACGGCTTCGCCGGCACTTGCGCTCTTGTAGCCGATTTTCTGGAATGCGATATTGTAGAAGTTTGTTCTGATGAGATTAAATACGTTACCGAAAATGCTTTGTGCCGCGCTTACAAGGCCTTCACTTCTGATGGGAGTGCCGAAGGTCTTTTCGGAATACCATTCCATATAGTCGGTAGCGTCGCCCACAATGATTTTCTTTGATGCGGAAATCGCATTGTTGGGCATACCTGCAAGGCCTATCATAATACCAATGATCCACTTAAATTTACGTACTTTGTTTACGTTGAATTTAATTGCAAACAGTGACATGAGTGCATAGAAGAATCCCGTATATGCAAAGCCGCCGCAAAGAATGGTACGTGCGGAGAATTTCCTGCCGAGAACGGGAACGGCACCCAGACCGGCGTATGAAAGTACACCGCTGACTGCGTCGATTACAACCTTCATCTTGTAAAGGCCGAATACATCACGGTACATATAGTTGAGAAGCTTGTAGGAAAGCTGTCTTACCTGCTCAAAGAAGGTGGCAAGCTCAAGAATGATGAATGAACGGCAGTGAAGAAGAGTTGAGATAGTCTGCTTATCCCATACGATTGCCGTTTTTTCGGGCTTCTTGACAACCTTGAGTTTTTCTTCAAGAGTGAAATAAGGCGCAAGCATTGCACAAAGACCGATTACGCCGAAAATAAGTGCGCAGATGAAATAAAGCTGCTTCTGTTTTGTGGGGTCCTCTGAAGTCTCAACGATAACGGGAATTACCCAGCCGGGACACATTGAGCCGAGAGATGCCGCAAGAGTAGCTACCGTATAAAAATTCTTACGGTCATTTGCGTTGTTGGTCATTCGCAGTGAAAGGGTATTCAGCGAGAGGTCATAGAATGTATCAACCGTCTTGAATATCAGCTTAAATGCAAGGAACCATACAAAATTTTTGATGGGATCGGCTGAGGGAACGATGAAAAGCAGCAGTGAAGCAATCGTAAAGGGAATAGGCATCGTACCCGTCAGAATTTTTGAGGGCGTTTTTTTGCCGGAACGAGCGGGGGTATCAAGAATCGAGCCCGCAACAGGCGGCGTAATAAAGCCCAGGAACATAAGTATGTTTTCAATTATTGTAATAAGATAGAAATCCTTTTCGGCGAACATATAAGTTCTGATGAATATGTCGTCAAACGTATCGATACTATCCTGCCCCATTGCGTTACCGAAAATACCGCCGGCATAACCCAACTGCTCCTTTATGGTAAAGGACGGGTTATTCTTTATGGGGTCGATAAATCTGTTTACCTTCTCCTTAATCATTATTTTCCTCCTTTGAACCGAATAATACCAATTAAAATATACACTATAAGCCGCCTCATTTCAACACTTTTTACAAATGTTATAGGTGAATATTGTACACAATAAAATTTCTTTTTTCTTTATTTTTGCTCTCATATATGATATAATATCACAAATTTTTACAGGAGGTGCAGTTATGGCAATCGTTAAACTGTGCATTACTTTCTTACTTTCAATCACTCAGATGCTGGCTCCCCTGTTTTCATTCATGGCAGGCGGCATCGACAAGAATTTTGAAGACTGGTCAAAGGACGACAAATTCGAGAGAAGCTATTGCTTTGAAATTGAAAAAGACCCCGATAAAGATTTCAAGGTTCTCAACCTTACCGATATTCAGCTTAGCCCCGACCTCGTTTTCAGCGAGAGAGGTGAATTTTCCGAGAGACTTATTGACAAGCTGATTAAGGAAACCGAACCCGACCTCATCACTCTTACGGGTGACAACTCCACAAGTCTTGTAGGTTACCTCAGACTTATTGAGGTGCTTGATTCCTACGGTATCCCCTGGGCTCCCGTAATGGGCAACCACGACGGCGGCAACGGCAACAAGCTCCAGGAAGCATGGGATTCATACCATCTTGAGAAATCCGAAAACTGTCTGTTCAAGTTCGGCCCCAAGGGTATGGGCTACGGTAACTACATCATCAATATTACGGAAAACGGCAAAATCGTTCATTCTCTGTTCATGATGGACACCCATTCAAGCGCAGGCGACACCGAAGCAAGCAAAATCAATGCGGGCAAAAAGGAAGACGGCTCATACAGCTACGGATATGACCACCTCTGGGCAAATCAGATTGAATGGTACAAGTGGGCTGTAAACGGCATTAAGGAAATTGCAGGCGAAACCGTTGAAAGCACGGTATATTTCCACATTCCCGTATGTGAATATCAAAATGCAAAGGCACTTTACACCGATCCCGTTGAAATCGGAAAAAACGATGAAGGCAAGCCCGTATACAAGTACGTTGCCAAGGACGGCATCGGTGCTTTCGGTGAGCTTCGTGAGGGCATCTGCTCCCCCGAAGGCAATAACGGTTTCTTCACGACCTGCGTTGAGCTCGGCTCAACAAAGACAATGGTTGCAGGTCACGACCACGTAAACAGTCTCTGTGTAAACTATCAGGGCATCAACCTCTGCTACGGTCTCAAGAGCGGTCAGGGTTCATACTATGATGACGACTGTCTCGGCGGCTCCGTTCTTTCAGTCAATTCAGACGGTAACGCTTCCTTTGAGCATCATTTCTACTCGGAAAGCGAACCCGTATAAAGTAAAACGGTATGAAAAAAGTATTATCGGTACTGCTCAGTACCATACTCATTCTTCAGGTTTTCGGTCTGTGCTTAAGTATTTCGGCTGACGAAACCGAACACACCATTTCCAATCCCTACGAAGACGTAGACTGGGACACCTGGAAAGGATACAAGACTCAGCTTCACTGTCACACCAATGCTTCAGACGGTTATCAGACAATAAGTGAAGCCCTTGAGGATTATTACTCCCTTGACTATGACATCGTCGCAATTACCGACCACGGCACAACAAACGAGGGCTGGGATAAAGTGCCTCAGACAGTTCCCATCGTGAGAGAAATCAAAAAGGAACGCTCCGGCGGTGCGAATAATCCCATAATTCCTCTCACTCCTCAGGAATATTCCGCCTATAAAAACGGCAGTGCCGAAAGCTCATCCTTCACCTATGAAGAAAACGGTGAGATTATTGATACGGAAAATTCAAGGACACATTCAAACGGAATGCTTGACGTTTACGGCGGCAACGAGCTGAATATGGCTACCCCCGTATGTGACTGTCACCTTACCTGCTACTGGTCCGACTACGGCCGCGGCTACGCGGGAGTTTACGGCGATTATGAAACTCCCGTCAGAGAAGTCAACAGAGACGGCGGCGTCACCATGCTGGCTCATATCGGCGAATACGTTTATCCCGACAAGGATTCGTCAGACCACGTAAGTCAGCCCGTTGACGAATATTATGTCAACAAATTCGCAAGGATATTCCTTGATAATCCCGGCTCCTGCGTGGGAATGGGTATCAATTCCGCAACGGATGCCCACACACGCTGCGACAGAATACTCTATGACCAGATACTGATGAAGACTATTCCCAACGGTGTTACTCCCTGGGCATTCTGCTTCTCCGATTCTCATTCACAGACCTCTGTCAACGACGCATACGTTTACTGCTATATGCCGGAGCTGACGCAGGATGCTCTGAGAAGCTGTATGTCAAACGGTCAGCTTTTTGCCGTTTCCCATTTTTCAAACGGTTTTGAGCTGAACGGAATGCAGGAAATGGTGGGCTATGACGATAAGCCCGAAAACAGAAGATGGTACGATAACGACACTCCCCTCGTAACAAAGGTGGAGGTTGACGAAGAAAACGATACTATCAAGGTATGGGGCGAAAATTTCAGCTATATTACCTGGGTTTCCGCAGGCAATGTAATCCTCAGAGAAACGGATATTACCGACGGTTACGCGGAGCTGAAGCTTAACGGCGATGAACTGCTTGACGAGCCCTATATGTTCGTTCGTTTCTATATCACCGGTGACAACGGTATCTGCTATTCACAGCCCTTTACAATCAGAAGAAATAACGAGGTATTTGAGAAGGTCAATGTGCCCAAGACCCACGACCTGCCCGCATTCCTCAGAGGGCTTGTCACCTTCCTTGATTGGACCGTATTCAAGTTTAATCCCATTATATGGATATTCAAATATTTCGCATTGGGCTACAATCCCATTACACAGATATTTGATTCCGTGGGAGAAGTATTCAAATACGGCTTCTGACAAATAAGATTTACGGAAGAATTTTCGTGTTAAAGCGAAAATTCTTCCTTTATTTATTGCGCATTTACGGTGTTGATGATAAACTGTAATTATCATCTTAAAGGAGGCAGACTATGCCCGATAAATATTTTGATTTTATAATTCACGGCGGAGATTATAATCCCGACCAATGGATAAAGACGAAGGAAATCTGGGACGAGGATATGCGTCTGATGAAGCTCTCTCACGTCAACAGTGCCACAATCGGCATATTTTCATGGGCAATTCTGGAGCCGGAAGAGGGCGTATATAATTTCGGCTGGCTTGACGAAATCATGGATAAAGCGGCTGAAAACGGTATTTCCGTTATCCTTGCCACTCCCTCGGGTGCAAGACCTGCCTGGATGGCAAAAAAGTATCCCGAAGTATTAAGAGTTGAGGAAAGCGGAATTCGCAACGAATACGGTGTACGCCATAATCATTGCCTTACCTCTCCCATTTACAGAGAAAAGGTACGCAATATCAACCGTAAGCTTGCGGAAAGATATAAAAATCATCCTGCCCTTAAAATGTGGCATATTTCCAATGAATACAGCGGTGAATGTCATTGTCCTCTGTGTCAGCAGGCATTTCGCGATTGGATAAAGGAATACTATCATAACAGTCTTGACGAACTGAACGACAAATGGTGGAACGGCTTCTGGGCTCATCAGATTGATTCCTGGGACGAGATAAGCTCTCCGAAATTCAGAGGCGAAAATCACGTTTCCGCTCTCAAGCTCTGCTGGAAGAGATTTGTAACCGATTCTCACATTTCGTTCCTTGAAAATGAAATTGCTCCTCTTCGTGAAATCACTCCCGATATTCCCGTCACAACCAACATGATGAGAATGTACGACGGCATCAATTATCAGAAAATGGCGGAGCATCTTGATATCATTTCCTGGGATAACTATCCCGCCTGGGGTACCGGGGATTACGGATACGTTTCCTCTGAAACCGCATTTGTTCACGATACATTCCGCTCCATGAAGGAGGGCAAGCCCTTCTTTATGATGGAAAGCACACCCTCAATCGTAAACTGGTTTGACATAAACAAAATACCCGCCCCCGGCACGCAGACTCTGGGCGCGGTGCAGGCGGTTGCGTACGGTGCTGACAGCGTGCAGTATTTCCAGTGGCGCAAAGCAAGAGGCGGTCATGAAAAATATCACGGGGCTGTGGTTGACCATTGCGGTCATGAGAATAACCGTGTATTCCGTGAAATCACAAAGACGGGAGAAGTTCTTGAAAAGCTGGGCAAGGTCACGGGGGGACGCAGTGAAGCAAAGGCGGCAATTATCTGTGACTGGGAAAATATCTGGGCAACAAAATATTTCTGCGGCTACAATAACAAGCACCGCGATTATGAAAAGGAATGTGTCAAATGGTATGCGCCGTTCCATAAGAGAGGCATAACTGCCGACGTAATCTCCCTTGATGCCGACTTTGATAAATATGACGTCATAGTCGCTCCCTTCCTCTATATGCTTAAAAATGATACGGAGGAAAAAATAATCCGCTTCGTCGAAAAAGGAGGCAGATTCGTAACCACCTATCTTTTCGGCTGTGTTGATACGGATGACCGCTGTTATCTCGGCGGTTTCCCCGCAAACCGTCTTAAAGACGTATTCGGTGTGTACTGCGAAGAAACGGACTCCATTCCCGAAAGCTTTGACAGAAAGGCAACCTACAAAGGAAAGGAATACTCCGTTAACCATATCTGTGACGTCATTCACACCACGGGTGCAAAGGTACTCGGGGAATATAAAACTGATTTTTACGCAGGTGAGCCCTCTGTTACGGTAAACGATTACGGCAAAGGCAAGGCCTATTATGTCGCTTTCAGAAACGATGGCGAGCTGGCAGATGATATTTGCAGGGATATTATCGGGGAAGCGGATATCAGGACGGACGTTAACTTTGAAATTCCCACGGAATTAACTGTCAGAAAGCGCGGAGATTACATTTTTATCATGAATTTCTCCGACAGCGATAAGGAAATTGTCCTTGACAAAAAATATAAAGACGTTCTTTCGGATTCTGAAATATCCGGTGCAATTACGATTAAATCCCTCGGATATTCTGTAATTGAATAAACCGCAAGAAAACCGCCAAAGAAGAAAGTTTCTTCCTTGGCGGATTATTTTATGTATCGGAATTTATTGTCTTTAACCCGGCTTTAACCTTTTCAGTATCGCCGCAGGTAAGCAGCGGAATCAAATCATTGATTTCTTCAATTTCTTTATCCCACCATCTGAATTTTTCCATAAGGTCAATCAGTTCATCGTCAAAGCGTTTTCTTATGACCTTTGCCGGATTTCCCGCGACAATCGTGTAGGGTTCAATGTCGCTTCCCACAACACTGTTTGCACCGATAATGGCACCGTCTCCGATATGAACACCGGGGAGGATTAAAGCGTTCTGCCCTATCCACATGTCGTTTCCGATAACCGTATCACCTTTATAAGGCATATCCTCGGCTTTAGGTGTTTCCGTATTCCAACCCTCAAGGGTGTAGAAAGGAAAGGTGGAAACTGCATTCATCTGATGGTTGGCATCATTCATCATAAATTCCACGCCGGAGGCAATCTGACAGAATTTGCCGATAATCAGTTTATCTCTGCTCCAGGGATAAAAATTCGTTACGTGGCTCTCAAACTCGGAAGCCGCAATATAGGTAAATTCTCCGACAACGATGTTCGGATTTGAAATTGTCGGTTTAACGTATATTTCTTTTTCGTATCCAGGTATGGGATATTTTTCATTTGGATTCGGTTTCATGTTTTTATCTCCGCAAATTCCGATTTGTCCGCATTACTGCCATATCGGGTTTTCCTGTCAAAGCGTGATATCAGTCTCAGCCCTTAATCTTTTTGATGATAAGGTCGATAAGCACAAAAATTCTTAAGCCGAGAATTTTCCATACGATTCTCTTAAGAATGCCAAGAGGTGAATTATCTCTCTCATATACGGGCTTCTCTGCTCCGTCATCAAG
>JAKSQQ010000011.1 GCA_024404015.1 Clostridia bacterium | reverse complement strand
AAACAGCTCATGATAATGAGAAACAACCGCTACATGCCCGTTTCCAAAAAAATCAAGACCATGGCGGATGACGGCTTCTTCGGTGAATTCTATGCCGGCAGATGCGGCTGGGTAAGAAGAAGAGGCATCCCCGGTAAGGGCGGCTGGTTTACCACAAAGGAGCAGTCCGGCGGCGGTCCTCTCATTGATTTGGGCGTTCATATGATTGACCTTGCAATCTGGTTTATGGGCAATCCCAAGCCCGTAGCCGTAAGCGGCAACGTATTCAGCAGGTTTGCCGATGCGGATAAAATGGATTCTCCCGAATCAAAATTCGGCGACAAGGTAGAGGGCGGCACTTTTGACGTTGAAGACCTTGCAATGGGCATGATTCGTTTTGACAACGGTGCGGTGCTTCAGATAGAATTTTCATGGGCTTCCAACGTAAAAGAGGAAATCCGATTTGTTGAGCTCAGAGGCGATAAGGCGGGTCTTTGCTGGCAGCAGGGAGGCGCTGAGGTCTTCTATGAAGAAAAGGGAAAGCAGAAGAACAAGACCGTTCGCGCGGCGGGAAATCCCTCGGGACACGCGGCAAATCTCAAGCATTTCATTGATGTGCTTGAGGGTAAGGCAGAGCCCGTGTTCGTACCCGACCAGGGAATAGACATGATTAAAATTCTGACTGCCGTATATAAGTCTGCGGAAACGGGCAAAGAGGTACTTCTTTAATGTACAGAGCGATTGAATATTCCGTTGACGAGCAATATGACGGAATGAAAATCTTTACCTTTCTCAAATACAAAAACGGCTTTTCAACCAAGCTTATCCGTACCATAAAAAATACGGAAAACGGCATACTTCTCAACGGAAATTTTGCCAAAACGATAGAACTTCTGCACACGGGTGATAATTTACGTGTGCTTATCCCCTCGGATGACGCAGGCATTGAGCCCATTGACTGTGAGCTGGATATAGTATACGAGGACGAGGATATACTCGTAATCAACAAAAGCCCTTATATGGCAATGCATCCGACCCACAATCACCAGGGAGATACCCTTGCCAACGGTGTGGCATCCTATCTTGCAAAAAAAGGAAAGCCCTGCACCTTCAGAGCGGTGGGGCGGCTTGATAAGGGTACCTCGGGTATAGTGATATGTGCCCTTAATCCTCTTGCCGCCTGCAAGCTTTCGGGAAAGGTGAAAAAAGAATATACGGCCGTTGTGAAGGGCGTTCTTACAGGGGAAGGAACGGTGGATGTTCCCATATACCGTCCCGACCCGATGAAAACCCTGCGTGCCTGCTCATACGAGCTGGGAACGGAAAATGCGGTGACTCATTGGCGAGCGGCCGGAAATCACGGCGACTGTACGGTAATCAAGCTCAACCTTGAAACGGGCAGAACTCATCAGATAAGAGTCCACATGGCTTATATCGGCCATCCTCTTGCGGGTGACGGATATTACGGTGATTTCAGGACAGAATTCGGTCATCAGCTTCTCCATTGTGGAAAAGCGGAGATAATTCATCCGGTCACGGGGGAAAAAATGACGTTTTCATCAGACCCGCCCGACGAATTCCGGATTTGTATTGAAAGTGCATAAAAATACAATTTTTTAAATATTCTGCTTGACAAAAAAGTCTACAGCATATATAATGTGCGCGTAACAAAAACATGGAGGCGTAATAATGAAAAAATTTACAAAAGTTCTCGCAATATTGATGGTCATTACAATGACAGCTTGTCTCTTTGCTTCCTGCGGAGCAAACACAGGAAAAGAAAAGTCAGATTCAATTACAATTACCGAGGGTAAGCTTGTTATGGCTACCAACGCGTCCTTCCCTCCCTACGAATTCGTAGGTGATGACGGTGAGTTCGCCGGCATAGATGTTGAAATTGCAGGTCTTATCGCCGAAAAGCTCGGTCTTGAGCTTGAAATCGTTGATACAGAGTTCGGCTCAATCATCGGTGGTGTTCAGGGCGGCAAGTATGATATCGGTATGGCAGGTATGACCGTTACAGAGGAAAGAAAGAAGAGCGTTAATTTCTCGGATTCATACGCAACAGGCGTTCAGGCAATTATCGTTCCCGAAGGCAGCGACATCACATCATTTGATGATTTCTTTAACGAAGACGGCTCTGTTAAGGACATTAAAATCGGTGTTCAGCAGGATACAACAGGTGATATCTATGTTTCCGATACAGTTGAAAACGGCGGCGTAGGTGCAGACCACGTTATCCAGTACAAGACAGGCAACGATGCAGTTCAGGCACTTGTAGCCGGCAAAGTAAACGCTGTTATCATTGATAACGAGCCCGCCAAGTCATACGTTGCTTCAAATGAAGGTCTTACAATCCTTGATGCAGTTTACACAGAGGAACATTACGCAATCGCAGTAAACCTTGATAATGCAGCTCTCCTTGAAGCTATCAACAATGCACTTGCAGAGCTTACACAGGAAGGCAAGATAGCAGAAGTCGTAGGTAAGTACATTTCCGACTGATTCAGTTCGGTATTTCTTTGAATAGTACAAGGGCGGAGCTTCGTAAACCCGTTTATGAAGCTCCGCCTAAAATCACCCGCTTTTTGTTAGGAGTAAAATATGGAAAAATGGCTTCAGGACCTGTCTGATCAGTTCAAGCTGAACTTTATTGACGGTGACAGGTGGAAATGGCTTCTTGAGGGCTTTGAAAATACCCTTATCATTACTTTTTTTGCTACACTTATCGGTATATCAATAGGTGTTGTGATTGCTATTATCCGTTCAACCTACGCCAAAAACAGTGAGTCTCTCAAAAAGAGAGGCGGTGTGGGATTTTACGTGCTGAATGTTCTGGATAAAATCTGCGGATTATATCTTACCGTCATCAGAGGCACACCTGTTGTTGTTCAGCTTTTAATAATGTATTTCATTATTTTTGAATCTTCAAACAACAGCACAATGGTTGCCGTGGTTTCTTTCGGCATCAATTCAGGTGCATATGTTGCGGAGATATTCAGAGGCGGTATTATGTCCGTTGATAACGGACAGTTTGAGGCAGGCAGAAGTCTGGGCTTCAATTATATCAAGACTATGCGATATGTTGTTATTCCCCAGATGTTTAAAATCGTGCTGCCCACCCTTTGCAATGAATTTATCGTTCTTATCAAGGAAACCTCAATCGCAGGTTACGTAGGTATCAGAGACCTTACAAAGGCAGGCGACCTTATCAGAGGCCGAACCTTCTCGGCGTTCATGCCTCTTATTGCGGTTGCCATAATCTATCTTGCGGTTGTTGTTCTGTTTACAAAGCTTGTTGGCAAGCTTGAAAGGAGGCTGAGAAGCAGTGACCACTGATTCAAATACTCTCATTCACGTAAACGGCCTTTATAAATTCTTCGGTGACAATAAAGTTCTCAGAGGGCTTACAACCGAAATCAAGAGGGGCGAGGTTGTTGTCGTATTGGGTCCCTCCGGCTCAGGCAAATCCACCTTCCTCAGATGTCTTAATCTGCTTGAGGAGCCTACCTACGGTGAAGTATGGCTTGAAGGAAAGCTGGTTACTCCCGTAGACCCTTACTGTCACAACGACCTTGTTGAATGCTCAAAAACATTCAAAAAAATGTATGACGAAAGGGAAGGCGGAGTATCGGATAAGGAAAAGCTTAAATCCGATATAATTGCCGAAATTATTGAAAAGGACCTTATTAACAGTAAAAAGGAATGCGGCGCATACAAATCCATGAAAAAGCAGATTTTCAAGGATAATGCAATCAACATCAATATCGCAAGAGAAAAAATCGGTATGGTGTTCCAGCAGTTCAATTTGTTTAATAATCTTACGATTCTTGACAATATTACGCTCGCACCCAGAAAACTGCTTAAAATGAGCAGGGATGACGCTGAAAAGAGGGCGAAGGAGCTGCTTGAAAGAGTAGGGCTTTCCGACAAGGTATCGTCATATCCCTCACAGCTTTCCGGCGGTCAGAAGCAAAGGGTGGCAATAGTTCGTTCCCTTGCAATGAATCCGGATGTAATTCTCTTTGACGAGCCCACTTCCGCTCTTGACCCCGAAATGGTGGGCGAAGTTCTTGACGTTATGAAAGAGCTTGCCCGTCAGGGAATGACCATGGTGGTTGTTACCCACGAAATCGGATTCGCAAGAGAAGTTGCCACAAGAGTAGTCTTTATTGATGACGGCGTTATCAAGGAAGAGGGAACTCCGGAGGAATTCTTTTCTAATCCCAAAAATCCGAGATTAAAAGACTTCCTTTCAAAGGTACTATAAAATCAAAGACCTCCGTCTGTCGCGGCGGAGGTCTTCTGCTTATAAAAAACACCCCGAAGCAGTAACGCTTCGGGGTTTAATATTGACATTAGTCGTTGATGTAGGGCATAAGAGCAACCTGACGAGCTCTCTTGATAGCTGTTGTAAGCTCTCTCTGATGCTTAGCGCAGGTGCCTGTTACACGACGGGGAAGGATCTTAGCTCTCTCGGAAGTGAATCTTGAAAGCTTATTAACGTCCTTATAATCGATATACTCTACCTTATCAACACAGAAGGCACAGACTTTTCTGCGGCCCTTCTTGTTGCCACCTTTTCTGTCGTTCTTTTCGTAAGGCATGATTAAACCTCCTTTATAGAGTAACGGAAATCACTCAGAACGGTAAATCGTCCTCGGGAATTTCCTTGAAGTCGCCTTCATCTGCCGTTGCAAATGAGGGTGCGGGCTGATACATAGGTGAGCCCTCTCTGGTGCCTGTTCCTGATTCGCTCTTGGAACCGCAGAAACTGATGTTTTCGGCGATAATTTCGACACTCTTTCTCTTGTTGCCGTTCTTATCTTCATAGTTTCTGGTCTGAATGTTGCCCTGAACAGCAATCATTGATCCTCTGTGGAAATACTTGCTGACAAATTCAGCTTTCTGTGCCCATGAAACGATATCAATGAAATCTGTCTGTCTTTCTTCACCCTGCTTGACAAAATTTCTGTCAACCGCAATGGTAAAGGAACATACGGGAACGCCCGAATTAGTTGTGTGAAGCTCGGGATCCTGAACGAGTCTTCCCATTAAAACTGCACAATTAAGCATACGGGACCTCCTTAGTTGTTCTTGTTGATGATGAGTGAACGGAGAACACCTTCTGTGATCTTGAAGATACGATCAAGCTCAGCGGGGAATTCGGGTTCTGCTGTGAAAGTATAAACTACGTAGTATCCATCGGGCTCATCGTTGATGGGATATGCAAGCTTGCGCTTACCCCACTCATCAATGCTCTCGAGGGTGCCGTTAGCTTCAATCATAGCTTTGAACTTCTCTGCGAGTGCCTGTGCGCCTTCGTCACCTGCGGCAACTGAATAAACTGCCATTACCTCGTATTTTACTGCTGACATCCTTAAGCACCTCCTTCCGGTCTATGGTCACGGAAAACCGTGACAAGGATATAAAGTTATTTAATCCTCTGCAATTTCTGCAGCGTTTATGGATTTTATCATAACATATAATAAAAGTCAAGAAATTTTTTCTTTTATTTCAATATATGTCAGTTCTTTCTGTTTCTGACGATTTTCATTGTGGTGGTCTTGGGGAATTCATCGTCTCTGACTTTTATTTTTGTAACTCTCTTGAACTGGGGAAGCTTTGCGTTTACTGCGTGAACGTCGTCGTTGAGCTTCTCACGGGCATCGGGATAATCCTCTTCGTTAAGGAAGAATTCCGCACAGATTCTGTCATCCTCGGTATAAACGAGGACCTCTGAAACGTAGTCAATGCATACAAGCTTGTCTTCGATTTCCTCGGGGGAAACGTTTTTACCGTTTGAGAGAACGATAAGATTCTTTTCACGGCCTACGAAGAAGAGGAAACCGTCCTCGTCAATTCTGCCCAGGTCACCGGTCTTCAGCCATTCGCCGTCAAATACCGCAGCGGTGGCTTCGGGGTCGTTATAGTAACCCTGCATTACGTTGGTACCCTTGACGTAGATTTCGCCGACGCCGAATTCATCGGGGTCAACAACCTTGATTTCACAGCAGGGAAGAGCTTTGCCGCAGCTTCCGATTTTATAGTCGTTTCTCAGGTTTACGGTAACGGCGGGTGAACATTCCGTCATGCCGAAGCCGTTGAGAATCTGGATGCCGAAATCAATCATACCCTGCTCATATTTGGGGTCAAGGTTTGCACCGCCGCAGATGATGATATTCAGCTCTCCGCCCAGATTGTCAATGATCTGCTTAAAAATCTTTCTGCGGACGTCAATGCCGTGTGAATAAAGGAACTTACTGATTTTAAGACCCTTCTTGAGAGCTTCCTCTCTGCCGGTCTTTTTTGCCGTTTTCCAGATACGGTCATAGATTGTGTTTACCACAAGGGGAACGGCTGAGAAATTCTCGGGATGATACTTCTGCATATCCTTCTGAATATTTTTGATTCCGTCGCAGATATATCCCCATTCCGCAAGCAGGTAACCCGAGAAGAGAGCACCCACCCAGCAGAAGGTGTGGTTAAGGGGAAGGAAACCGATGGCCTGTCTGCCTGCCTGAACGGAGCAGGAAGCGGTAACGTCGGTGGTGATATTATAGTGAGAGAGCATAACGCCCTTGCTCTTTCCGGTGGTGCCGGAGGTATAAACGATACAGGCAAGGTCTTCGGGCTTTACCTCTGCATCAACGCATCTTGTGTCGCCTGCGTCTCTTGCGGCTTTACCCTCTTTCTTATATTCGGGAAATTCGGGAATGAAGAAGAACTCCTTCACGGGGCTTTCGGGCATCTGCTTTATTGCTTCGGCAACGGGTGCGTTTTTTTCATCGTAAACGAGGGCATCGCATCCGCCTCTGATGAGCTGGTCGCAAAGATCGTCAACGCCGATTTTCATATCCATGGGAACTGCAATGTTTCCGCCGATAAGAGTTGAATAATAGCTTACGATCCACTCATAAGAGTTTTCCGCAATGATGGCAATTTTTTTCTGACCGTCAATGCCGTGAAGATAGTAATATGTACCCAGAGCGGTTATCTCGTCCCAGGTCTGATTGAAGGTTCTTTCGTCCTCGTTTTTGTTTGCATCAAGGAAGACAAACTGTCTTTTATCTCCGCCCTTTTTCGTGCCGTATACGATGATTTCCTTAAGGGTTTTGAGCTTTGTTATTTCTTCTACAAATTTGGGGTCAATTACGCCGATATCGTCTTTCATGGTGAGTCCGTTCCTTTCGTCGGGAATGTTTCTGCAGGTCTGTCTGTATATTCGGCTGCAAGTTTTCTTTGTAAAACCATGTCCATAATTATACCCGAAAAACGAAATAAAGTCATTGTATATATTTTACAAAATATACCGATAAAATTAAACAAAAGAAACAAATGTAAACACACTCATTGCTTTGCTTGTTTGACATAGCAATACCGATATGATACAATAACAAAGTATGCAAAAAGGAGGTGATTCTGTGAACGAAAGAATGGGCTATTTAAGAAAAAAAGCCATGTCTTTGCCCCTTACACCCGGGGTTTACATCATGAAAAACAAGAGCAAAGAGATAATCTACATCGGTAAGGCAAAGGCGCTCAAGAACAGAGTAAGCCAGTATTTCGGCTCACAGAATAACCATACCCTTAAAGTGCGCAAAATGGTGGAGAACGTTGACGATTTTGACTTTATTCTATGTGACAGTGAATTTGAAGCACTGGTGCTTGAATGTTCTCTCATCAAGCAGCATACTCCGAAATATAATATCCTGCTGAAGGATGACAAGGGATACAGTTACATAAAAATTGAAAACGGCGGCTGGAAAAACTTCCGTGTGGTATTTCAGAGAGACGACGAAAAAGCGAAATATATCGGTCCTTACATGAGCTCTGCAGGTCTTTCGGCTGCGGTTGACAGAGCAAAAAAGATATTCGGAATACCTCAATGCAATAAAAGATTCCCTGCCGAGTACGGCAAAAGCAGGCCCTGCCTCAACCACGCAATCGGTCAGTGCTCCGCACCCTGTGCAGGCAAAATCACAAGGGAACAGCACAACATAAACGTGGACAGAGCCCTTGAATTTATTACCCACGGCTCCGAAAAGGTAATTAGGGAGCTTACCGAAAAAAGGATGCAGGCATCCGAAAACGAGGAATATGAAAAGGCGGCGTCAATCAGAGATACAATCAGGGCAATCAACAGAATATCCGACAGTCAGAAGGTGGTGGCGGCTCCCGTAAAGGAGCAGGATGTTTTTGCCGTGGTCACCGCCTCTCAGGGCCTTAATCCCAAGGCCTGCCTTTCGGTATTGCGGTTTGAGAATTATCGTCTTTTTGACAGCGAACATTTTATTATAGATTTGCCCGAGGATATGAGTGCCGCAAGATATGAGTTCATCAGAAGCTACTATTCAATGAGAGACAAGGTGCCTCCGAGGATTGCGGTTGACGGCGAGGTGGAGGATTCCGATTTACTTTCCGAGTGGCTTTCCTCCCTGGCGGGCAGGAAGGTCACCATTGCCCTTCCACAGAGAGGAGAGCAACACTCTCTTGTTGAAATGTGCCGTTCAAATGCGGCGGAAAAGCTTGCACTTTACATGGGCAGAACCGGCAAGTCCACAGCCGCCCTTGACGAATTGGGACAGATGCTGGGATTATCCCGTCCTCCCGAGTTTATCGAGTCCTACGATATATCTCATACCGCCGGCACAAACAATGTTGCGGGAATGGTGGTTTTCAGAAACGGATTGCCCTGCAAAAAAGCGTACAAACGCTTCAGCATCAAGGGCTTCAGCGGTCAGGACGACTATGCTTCAATGGCGGAGGTTATGGACAGACGCCTTACCGAATATGAGCAGAATAAAGACAGCGGAGAGGGCTTCGGACGGCTTCCCGACCTGATTCTTCTTGACGGCGGACAAGGGCAGGTTAACGCTGTTTTGCCCGTACTCAAAGCCCACGGAATCAACGTGCCTCTTTTCGGACTTGTGAAGGATTCCCACCACAGAACGAGGGCAGTTGCCGCATCAGGAGGAGAAATTTCATTCACCTCAAAAAGAGCCGCTTTCACCCTTTGTTCAACCATTCAGGAAGAGGTTCACAGATATTCCGTTGCCTATCACCATACGAAAAACAGAAAGTCTGCCGTTTCCACTACGCTTACCCGCATTGACGGTGTGGGAGAGACAAGGGCAAAGGCACTTCTGAAGCATTTCAAAACGGTTAAAGCAATCTCAGAAGCAACGGAAGAAGAGCTTTCGGAGGTAAAGGGAATGAATAAAAATGCCGCAAAAGCGGTATATGAAGCGTTTCACTCATAAAAGTGTTGTAAATTTGACTTTTCGGTAGTATAATCTTGCAAGTTATACGGAGGAAAAAAGAAATTATGTTTATTGATAAAGCAAAAATAAAAATCAAAGCGGGTAACGGCGGTAACGGAGCCGTCAGCTTCCGCAGAGAAAAATACGTGGCTGCAGGCGGTCCCGACGGCGGTGACGGCGGCAGAGGCGGAAATATAGTATTCAAGGTTGATGATAACCTTGCCACTCTTATGGATTTCAGATACAAGAGAAAATACACCGCACCCAACGGTGAGCCCGGTTCCGGAGGCCGTAAAAACGGCAGAAGCGGCGAAGACCTTGTTATCCTTGTTCCCAGAGGCACCATTATCCGTGAGGTTGAAAGCGGAGCGGTTATGGCGGATATGTCAGGAGATGAGCCCTTCATTGCCGCAAAGGGAGGCAGAGGCGGCTGGGGCAATCCTCATTTTGCCACTCCCACAAGGCAGGTACCCCGTTTTGCAAAGGAGGGTACTCCCGGTGAGGAATGGGAGGTTTCCCTTGAGCTTAAGCTTCTTGCCGACGTAGGTCTGCTGGGCTTTCCCAACGTAGGTAAATCCACCCTCATTTCCGTTGTCAGCGAAGCAAAGCCCATAATCGCAAACTATCATTTCACCACGATTACACCCGTTTTGGGCGTGATTGATATGGGCGGAGGAAATTCCTTCGTAATGGCGGATATTCCCGGCTTGATTGAAGGCGCAGGTGACGGAGTCGGTCTTGGACACGAGTTCCTCAGACACGTTGACCGCTGCCGTTTGCTGGTGCATATTCTTGATGCCGCAGGCAGTGAGGGCAGAGATCCCATTGAGGATTTTCACATCATAAACGGTGAGCTTGCAAAGTTCAATCCCGAGCTTGCGGAAAGACCCCAGATTGTTGTCGCAAATAAAATTGACCTGTGTGAGGACGGACAGGTTGAGAAGCTTCGTGATTATTTTGAGGGTCAGGGCTACGAATTTTATACAATGTGCGCTCCCATTCAGGAGGGTACTCAGGAAATCGTCAATGCCTTGTGGAATAAGCTTCAGACACTTCCTCCCATCAAGAGATACGAAACAGAGCGGATTCCCGTTGAACTGTTTGAAAAGGCAAGCGACAAAAGCTTCACAATCAGCGTGGAGGACGACGTTTACTTTGTTGAGGCACTCTGGCTTCTCAGAATTATACAGAGGAGCGACCTTGAAGATTACGAGTCCCTTCAGTATTTCCAGAGAGTGCTTATTTCCAGCGGCATAATTGACGCTCTTCACGAAAAAGGCATTCAGGAAGGCGACATAGTTTCAATCTACGATTTTGAATTTGAATTTATAAACTAAGGTGATTATTTTGCAGGAAAATAAGATGAATCCCGCTTCATACAGTCCCCTTGCTCTTGCCTTTATCGGTGACACCGTGTTTGATTTGCTGGTAAGAGAAGAACTTATACTCGAAGCAAACAGACCGGTAAAGGAGCTTCATAACGCGGCCGCATCAAAGGTCTGCGCATCCGCTCAGGCAGAATCCGTAAAAAAGGTCATGGATATTCTTACGGAGGAGGAGCTTGAAATATTCAAAAGAGGCAGGAACGCCCATCCCGGAAGCACTCCGAAAAATCAGTCCGGTGCCGATTATCATTACGCCACGGGACTTGAGTCCCTTTTCGGACGGCTTTATCTTGAAGGCAGAATTGACAGAATCAGAGAACTGTATTCCCTTATGAAATAAGGATTTCGGCAAATATTTCTTGACAAAAAATATGCTGCATACTATAATAAATCAGTTAAAAAATCAGAAATGAGGTTTCCTTATGTCAGGACATTCAAAATGGAGTACCATTAAGCGTAAAAAAGAAAAGACAGATAACGCCCGTGCAAAGGTATTTACAAAAATCGGCAGAGAGATAGCCGTTATCGTTCGTGAAGGCGGCCCCAACCCCGCTGAGAACTCCAAGCTCAAGGACGTAATCGCAAAGGCAAAGGCAAATAACGTTCCCAACGAAAATATTGAAAGAATTATTAAGAAGGCGGCAGGCGAGCAGGGCGGCGCAAGCTACGAAACAATCGTTTACGAAGGTTACGGCCCCAAAGGAATTGCCGTAATCGTTGAAGCACTTACCGATAACCGTAACCGTACTGCAGGTGACGTACGTCACTATTTTGACAAATTCGGCGGAAATATGGGCCAGAGCGGTTCCGTATCCTTCCTCTTTGACAAGCAGGGTCAGATTATCCTTGAGAGTGAAGATGTTGACGAAGAAAAGCTTATGGAGGATGCACTTGAAGCGGGTGCAACCGATTTCCTTTCGGACGAAGGTATTTTTGAAGTACGTACCGATCCCTATGACTGCGGTGCAGTAAGTGAAGCACTTTCCGCAAAGGGCTACAAATTCCTTTCCGCAGAGGTTGCATATATTCCCTCAACGATGGTTGCTCTTACCGAGCAGGAGGATATGCAGAATATGACCAAGATGCTTGAAATGTTTGAGGATAACGATGACATTCAGGGCGTATGGCATAACTGGGAGAATGCTGACGACGCAGAATAATTCCCGGCCGATACATCGTTAAAAAAGCAGGAGGCAGACGCATTTTTCTGTGCGCCTGCCTTTATTTTTCTTGATTTTTCGGGTTTTCTGTTCTATAATGCCTCTGTCAGTTCGCAACATCCTGACCGGGCGGAGAAATTCGTCTGTCAAAAATAAAACTAAGGAGCAAACACCCGTGAAAAGCAAAAATTACCGTATCGCATACGGAGCTGTTATTGCCGCCGTTTATGCGGTGCTTACCTGTCTGCAAAATCTTCTTGTACCCGGCTCGGCATCAATGGCCGTTCAGTTCAGAGTGTCGGAAATACTGAATGTTATGGCGATTTTCACTCCCTCGGCAATTCCCGGTCTTACCCTCGGATGCCTTATTTCCAACGCCTTTTCCGCCGCATCCGGGTTTCCTCTTGATATAATTATCGGCTCTGCCGCCACTCTGGGATCGGCTGTTTGCATGTATCTTTTCAGAAATGTAAAAATCAGAGACTTCCCTTTGATATCAATGCTTATGCCGATTTTGTGGAACGGTTTTATTGTAGGATGGGAGATAGAATATTTCTTTGTTGAGGGCCCCTTTGAGTGGGTCGGATTTTTGACGAGCGGTGCATTTGTTGCCCTCGGAGAAGCGGTAGTGATGCTCATCCCGGGTACGGCTTTATACTATGCCGTCAGAAAAAGAAAAATGAAATTATGAAATAAAAAAGCAAAATCCGATAATAAGGTTTCAGATACAAGAATACCCGCCGAAAAGATTTTTTCTTTCGGCGGGCAGTTTTTATTTCTTTGTAAGTTTTACGGAGGAGACGATTGCGTAAATAAAAGTGCAAATGAGTAAAGGAATTTCAATCAACTGTATTTTGCCGTTCTGAAAAGCAACAGATATGCCCATTACAATGAATACTGCACTAAGCAGGCAAAAAATAATTGCCGATTGTCTGTACAGAGGACGTTTATCCGTTTTTTTACGTTCTTCTTCGGATGTCCATATATAAGCATTGTTAAGCAGAAATCCTTTTTCTGCGAAATGGCAGATACTTAAAATCGCAAGAATCCCGGCTAAAACAAAAACTGTTATTGCAACAATCAATTCTGCAGTAGTCATACATTTCCTCCTTCAAATTTTGCCTATATCAAAGATAGTCTCCGAGTGCCTTCAGGTCTTTTACTGCAACGGATGCGCGGATTTCGGATTCAGCATATTCCTCCGGCGTGGTAACTCCGCTGTAAACCAGAGCGCAGGGAATACCGTGGTTCATTCCGATTGCAATATCTGTCATGAGGCGGTCGCCAACGAATGCCAGCTCGTCCCTTTCACAGTGAAGTAAATCCGTGATGTAATCCACGGTTGCCGTCATGGGCTTACCAAGCACTTCGGGTCTTTTTCCCGTGGACGCGGCAAACATTTCAATCATGGAGCCCGTGTCGGGCATAAAGCCGTCTGCCATGGGACAGTTGAAATCGGGATGGGTTGCCAGATAAATCGCTCCGCCTGCTATATAGTTGGCGGCTTTTCTTATTTTTTCGTAAGTAAGAGTAGTGTCAAATCCCAGTAAAACTATATCGGGGTCATCCTCAACGAGGTTTATTCCGGCGGCCAGCATATCCCCCGTCAGCCGTTCGTTGCCAAGCAGGTAAACCCTTTTGCCCGGATAGTGCTTGTTGAGATAAGCGGCGGCAACATGGGAGGAAACGATTACTCTGTTTTCGTCAACGGGGAAGCCCATTTTTGCAAGCTTATCCCTGCACACCTCAACGTTGTTTGAAGAATTGTTTGTGAAAAAATAGAAATCTCTTCCCGTTTCCCTTACTTTTTCGATAAAGTCCTTTGATCCCTCAATGATGTTGCCGCTGAGGTAAAAGGTGCCGTCCATGTCAATGATGAAATACTTTGTTTTTGCGAAAATGCTTTTGTCCATTTCTGCCCTCGAATTGCTTTTATGTTAAATCTTTCTCTCCTACCGCACCGGTTACACCGCGGAGATTTGCTCTTGTGGAGCGGACCTCGTTAAGACCGTCGGTAAGGGCATTGTCGGCTGCTGCCATAATATTATCAAGGAAATCAACTGCCGAAGTGCGGATTTCGCCTGACCATTTATTTGCTTTTTCGACTATTGCGGAGGCATTCTGCTTTGCTTCCTGCTCTCTTGCCTCTGCCTGAGCGTTGGCGGAATTGATGATTTCCTCCGCCTTTGCGTTTGCATTGTCGATTGTAACCTGCGCTTCTGCTTCAGCGGAAGCGTAAATTTCGTCTGCTTTTGCTTTGGCTTCAACAACTACCTCGCTGCTGTCAATCATGGAAGCTGCTTCGGCTTCTGCGTTGGCTTTTATTTCTTTTGCTTCTTCGCCTGCATCGGCAATAATCTTTTCGGCACTTGCGTCTGCTTCCGCGACCTTGCTCTTGCAGTATTCCTCAGTCTTGAGAACAAGACTTCTTACCTTTTCCTCTGCGGCGGAAACGAGAGCCCTTGATTTTTCCTGAGCTTCCGTTACGGCGTTTACGGATTCGGTTTTTGCCTTTGAAAGAATATTGTTACTGTCGGCAACTATGATTTTTGCCTGAGCAAGCTCCTTGGGCAGACCTGCTCTTATTTCGTCGATGGTGGCTCTGATGGTATCCGCATCAACGGCGACTTTGCCGCTTCTGATCGTTTTGGCACCTGCGTCAAGAATATCTTCGATTTTGTTGAGAAGCTGATCGGTATTCATATTTTCCCGTTCCTTTCCTTTACGCGTTTTACTATGTCATCACAAATCTGGGGAGGTACGAATTGACTTATATCTCCGCCGAACTCTCCAACCTGCTTCACAACGCTGGATGAAAGATACATGTGCTTTGCATCGGCTGTCATGAATACGGTTTCGAGGTCGGGATTGAGCTGTTTGTTGGTGAGTGCCTGCTGGAACTCATATTCAAAATCGGAGACGGCACGCAGACCTTTGACGACCGCACAGACGTTTCTCTCTCTGCAGTAATCCGCAAGCAGACCGTCATACATATCGACCACACAGTTTGTCATATCCTCGGGGAGACTTCTTCTGATAAGCTCCACTCTTTCCGCAGCGGTAAAGTAGCTGTTGGGCTTGTTGTAATTCATCATTACCACCACGATGACTCTGTCAAAGATTTTAGCCGCTCTGCTGATAATATCAATATGACCGTTTGTAACGGGGTCAAATGAGCCGGGGCAGATTGCAAGCTTCATTATATTCAGTCCTTTCGGTAAATGGTGACGGCTGTTTTGCCGTACTTGTATGACCTGTATCTGATAAGCCCTTCATTTTCTTCGGGAAGCTCGTCTGAAAAAGGATGCTCGCAGATTACAACGCCGCCTTCGGCAACGAAATCCGCAACATTTTTAAGTGCCTTTTCAAGAAGCCCCGTTGAGTAGGGAGGGTCAAGAAATACCAAATCGAATTTTCTGATATTCATGTTGAGAAATCCCAGAGCATCCATCTGCATTATCTGTGCCTTTTCGTTCAGACGGGTTTTCTCAACGTTTTCCTTTACGATTTTTATTGCGTTCTTGTCGGCGTCTACGAATACCGCACTTTCCGCACCTCTGCTGAGGGCTTCAATGCCCATCTGACCGGAGCCGGCAAACAAATCAAGCACTCTTCTGCCCTCGATTTCAAACTGAATGGCGCTGAAAACCGCTTCCTTCACCTTCTCGGTGGTGGGCCTTGTTGTTTCGCCCTCAAGGGTTTTCAGAGACATTCCCCTGGCAGTGCCCGTAATAACTCTCATGGCTTTTCCTCCGGGAAAAATTTATCAAAATATCACTGTATTATAGCATTTTTCCCCCTTAAAATCAAGATTTTTTTAATTGTGAACAATTTGCCAATTATTTATAAAATTACTTGTTTTTATAAGGGGGTTGTGATATACTTACGGAGATTATAATGAGATAGTATGGGCAGGTGACGGCATGGCAGTTAAAATCGGCTCCGTTGAGCGGGGAAGCATATCCGAAAGAAAGAAAATAAAGGCGGGTGATTCTCTGATTTCAATCAACGGCAACGAAATCAACGACGTGCTGGATTATCGCTTTTACCTTAACGAAAAGAAAATCCGTCTTGCCGTTAAGGGTGCCGACGGCAGGATGAAGCTTGTTACCGTTCATAAGGAAGAAACCGAGGATATAGGTCTTGAGTTTGAAACTTATCTTATGGATAAGCAGCATTCCTGCAGGAATAAATGCATCTTCTGTTTCATTGACCAGCTTCCCGAAGGACTCAGAGACAGTCTTTATTTCAAAGACGACGATGACCGTCTTTCCTTCCTTTTCGGTAATTACGTTACGCTTACCAATCTTGATGACAACGAGGTTGACAGGATAATCAAAATGCATATAAGCCCCGTGAATATTTCCGTTCATACAATGAACCCGGAGCTTCGTGTAAAGATGATGGCAAATCCTCACGCAGGTGAATCGCTGAAATATATAAGCAGATTCACCGGGAACGGTATTAAAGTGAACGCACAGCTGGTACTGTGTCCGGGTGTCAACGACGGGAAGGAGCTTGAATATTCCCTCAGGGAGCTGTTCAAACTGGGAGAAAACATTGAAAGTATCGCCTGCGTTCCCGTAGGGCTCACAAAGTACAGAGAAGGACTATACGAGCTTAAGCCCTACACCAAAGAAACCGCAGGAGAAGCCATAGATATTATTGACCGTCTGAACGCCGAAAACGAAGCGGTTTCGGGCAGAAAAATCGCCTATGCGGCAGACGAATTCTATCTCTACGCGGAAAGACCCATGCCCGACACGGATTATTACGGAGATTTTCCGCAGCTTGAAAACGGCGTGGGAATGTGGTCACTCCTCAGAAATGAATTCTATCTTGCCCTTGACGAATGTGAGGTAACGGAAACGGACAGAGAAATTTCTCTCGTGACGGGGTCGGCGGCGTATCCGCTGATGAGGGAGCTTTGCTCCTCGGCAGAGGAAAAAATAAAAGGTCTTACGGTACACGTTTACGAATGCATCAACAGATTATTCGGTGAGAGTATAACCGTGTCCGGTCTCATTACCGGCGGTGATATTCTTTACACACTTGAAGGAAAAGAAACGGGAACAGAGCTTATAATTCCCCCTAACTGTCTGAGAAGCGAAGGGGATATGTTCCTTGACAATATGACAACCGGGGAGCTTGCCGAAAAGCTGGGTGTAAAAATCACCTGCAACGGCACCGGCGGAGAGGATTTGCTTGACGCCCTGCTCGGTAATTGAGAAAGAGGTAAATATGGCAGGTAATGTAGTGGCAATCGTAGGCAGACCCAACGTTGGAAAGTCTACGTTGTTCAATAAGCTCACCGGGCAGAGAATATCCATAGTAGATGATACTCCCGGTGTAACAAGAGACAGAATTTACGGAGAGTGCGAGTGGCTGGGCAGACACTTTATGCTGGTGGATACCGGCGGTATTGAACCCGCCTCCGACGACATTATTCTTAAGCAGATGCTTCGTCAGGCACAGCTCGCAATTGATTCCGCCGAGGTAATCATTTTCGTTACGGATATCCGCACGGGTGTGGTTGCCACGGATATGGAGGTGGCTTCCATTCTTCAGAAGAGCGGGAAGCCCGTTATCCTTGTGGTAAATAAAGTAGATACAATCGGAGAGCTTCCTCCGGATTTCTATGAATTTTATAATCTCGGCCTGGGTGATCCCATCGCCGTTTCCTCCGTTCACGGTCACGGAACGGGCGATATGCTTGACGAGGTGCTGAAATATCTTCCTGCAGAGCTTCCCGAAGAAAGCGAAACAGAGGATTACATCAAGGTGGCGGTTATCGGCAAGCCCAACGTCGGCAAATCATCCCTTGTTAATGCGGTACTCGGTGAAAACAGAATGATAGTATCCGATATTGCGGGAACTACCCGTGATGCCACCGACTCCATAGTGGAAAATGAACACGGCAAATTCGTATTCATAGATACTGCGGGACTCAGACGAAAGAGCAAGGTCTATGATCAGATAGAAAAGTATTCGGTCATCCGTGCAAGAATGGCTGTTGAAAGGGCTCAGGTATGCGTCATCATGATTGACGGCACGGAGGGCTTTACGGAGCAGGATTCCAAGGTTGCGGGTATTGCTCACGAAATGGGCAAGGCGTGTATCATAGCGGTCAATAAGTGGGATGCCGTTGAAAAGGACGGCAAAACCATGGACGCCACCCGCAAGAAGCTGATGAATGATTTTTCATTTATGTCCTACGCACCCATCATCTTCATTTCCGCCAAGGAAGGCATACGTCTTGACAGACTGTTTGAGCTTATCAGATTCGTTGATGAGCAGAATGCAATGAGAATTTCAACAGGCAAGCTCAATGAAGTGCTTGCAGATGCCACCGCAAGGGTACAGCCCCCTTCGGACAAGGGCCGCCGTCTCAAGATTTTCTACATGACTCAGGCATCCACAAGACCCCCGACATTCGTTTGCTTTGTCAACAGCGCAGAGCTTTTCCATTACAGCTATCAGCGCTATCTTGACAATCAGATAAGGTCTGTTTTCGGACTTGAAGGCACTCCCACCAGAATGGTAATCAGAGAAAGAGAGTCAAATAAGAAATGATAGTTCTGGGAATTGACCCCGGTTATGCAATCGTGGGATGCGGTGTAGTTGAGTATAAGGACAATAAGTTCAGAATGCTTGAATACGGCGCTATCCTTACAGAAGCCCATACCCCCTTCAATGAACGCCTCGAAAAGATTTATGACGAGGCGGATGCTCTCATGAAAAAGTATCCCATTGAAGCTATCGGCATGGAAAAACTGTTTTTTAATACCAATCAGAAGACGGCTATTGACGTTGCTCAGGCAAGAGGTGTCCTGGTGCTTGCGGCACAAAAGAACCACATTCCCGTCTATGAATATACACCCCTTCAGGTAAAGCAAAGTGTAGTCGGTTACGGCAGAGCCGAAAAGAAGCAGGTGCAGGAAATGACAAGAATAATGCTTAATCTTGAAAAAATACCCAAGCCCGACGATGCCGCCGATGCCCTTGCAATGGCAATATGCCACTGTCACTGTGCAGGTTCCCGTATGGGAGCATTGAGATTGAAAGGTTGAGTTTATGTTTTACAGTATCACAGGCAACGTTGCTTTTATCGGCGAAAACGCAATCGCCCTTGACTGCAGCGGAGTTGCGTTCTATCTGAATACCACCGCAAATACAATAAGTAAATGTGCCTCCGTCGGCTCAAAGCAGACTCTTTATACCTATCTGAGCGTAAGAGAAGATGCCCTTGACCTTTTCGGATTTGCGGATAAAAGTGAGCTTGACTGCTACAAAATGCTTATCGGTGTTACGGGCGTAGGTCCCAAGGCGGCGATTGCCATTCTTTCCGTGCTTACTCCCGATATGCTTGCGGTTGCCGTTGCGGGAGGAGATACGAAGGCGATTTCATCCGCCCAGGGCGTAGGCAAAAAGATAGCCGACAGAATTATCCTTGAGCTTACGGGCAAGCTTGACAGTTTCGCCCTGACATCTGTTCAGGCGGAGAATATTGCGGCCGCAAAGAAATCCTCTGTCAGCTATGCAGGCGAGGATGCGGTAAACGCTCTTACCGCTCTCGGATACAGCAAGAGTGAAGCAAGCATAGCCGTAGGCAAGCTTGACGCCAATCTTTCAACGGAAGAAATGATAAAGAAGGCACTTGCCTCGCTGATGAAGAATTTTTAAGAGGAGGATACTATGGAAACAGATTACGAAAGCAGATTTGTGGGCGCAGAGTATTCCTCGTCTGAAGACAGCGAAACAGAGCTTTCCCTCAGGCCTAAAATTCTTTCCGAATACATCGGTCAGGAAAAGGTAAAGGAAAATCTCTCAATATATATTGAAGCCGCAAAGCAGAGAAACGACGTGCTTGATCACGTGCTTCTCTACGGCCCTCCGGGTCTCGGCAAAACCACTCTGGCAGGTATTGTGGCAAATGAAATGGGCGTAAATTTCAGAGTGACCAGCGGCCCTGCCATTGAAAAGCCCGGCGATCTGGCGGCTCTGCTCACCAATTTAAGTGAAGGTGACGTGCTTTTCATTGATGAAATTCACCGCCTTTCAAGATCCGTTGAAGAGGTGCTTTACCCCGCAATGGAGGATAACGAGCTGGATATTATTATCGGCAAAGGTCCGTCAGCCCGTTCAATCCGTCTTGACCTTAACAAATTCACCCTTATCGGTGCCACCACGAGAGCGGGTCAGCTTTCCGCTCCTCTGCGTGACCGCTTCGGTGTAATTTTCAGACTTGAATTATACACACCCGAACAGCTTGCGGAAATTGTAACCCGTTCCGCAGGAATACTGGGTATCGGGATTGAACCCGAGGGTGCTTATGAGATAGCTTCCCGTTCAAGAGGTACACCCAGAATAGCAAACAGATTTCTCAAGAGAGCAAGAGATTTTGCCCAGGTAGTGGGTGACGGCTCAATCACAAAAAAAGCGGCATCTCTTGCCCTTTCAAAAATGGAGGTTGACGAGCTGGGACTTGATTCCATTGACCGCCTTATCCTCACTTCAATGATAAGAAACTACAACGGCGGTCCCGTAGGACTTGAAACCATTGCCGCGGCAATCGGTGAAGAGGCGGTGACCATAGAGGACGTTTACGAGCCCTATCTGATGCAAATCGGATTTTTGAGCCGTACTCCCAGAGGAAGATGCGTTACTCCCGCCGGATATGCTCATTTGGGTATTCCCATGCCCGGACAGCAGAAAATGGACGTTTAACAGAGGTAAATTATGAGAATTGCAGACAACTGGAAAGATTATGAGCTTATAGATTGCTCTGACGGAGAGCGACTTGAAAGATGGAATGACATTATCCTTGTCAGACCGGATCCTCAGGTTATTTGGAAAACGCCGAAGGAGAATCCTCTTTGGTATAACCCCCACGCAATCTATAACCGTTCCAATACGGGCGGCGGAAGCTGGCAGGTCTGCAAGAAGATGCCGGATGTGTGGCAGGTAGGTCTTGATGACCTTAAATTCAATATCAAAGCAATGGGCTTCAAGCATACGGGACTTTTTCCCGAGCAGGCGGTCAACTGGAAAATGACTGCGGATATTATCAGAAATGCCGGCAGACCCGTAAAGGTGCTTAACCTTTTTGCATATACGGGAGGCGCAACCGTAGCCGCCCTGAATGCAGGTGCAAGCGTAACTCACGTTGACGCCTCAAAGGGAATGACACTCTGGGCAAAGGAAAATGCGGCGGCAAGCCATGTGGCAGACAGAAATGTCCGCTGGCTTGTGGATGACTGCATGAAATTTGTTCAGCGTGAAATCCGCAGAGGAAACACCTATGACATTATCATCATGGACCCCCCTTCATACGGCAGAGGACCGGGAGGAGAGGTCTGGAAAATAGAAAACGAGGTTTATTCCTTCGTTGAGGAATGCTCAAAGCTTCTTACGGATGAGTCGCTTATGGTACTCATCAATTCCTACACAACGGGTCTTTCACCCAGCGTAATGGAATACATACTCGGTGAAACCGTGGTAAAGAAATTCGGCGGTACCACCGAAAGTGATGAAATCGGAATCCCCGTTTCATCAAAGCCCGGCAGGGTACTTCCCTGCGGAGCGAGTGCAATCTGGAAAAAGTAAAGGATTTTTATGAGCGAAAAACTGATAGAGATAAAAAATGTGACCTACACCTATGAGTCCGAAAATGAATCCCGTCCGGGATACACCGTTCTCAAGGATGTAAGTGTTGACATAAATAAAGGCGAGTTTGTGGCGGTGATGGGTCATAACGGCTCGGGAAAAAGCACCCTGGCAAGACTGTGCAACGCTATTTTTGAGCCCACCGAGGGAACGGTAACCGTAAAGGGTATTACCGCCGATACCGAGGAAAAGGGTGACGAAATCCGTCGTATAGTAGGCATGGTGTTTCAAAACCCCGATAACCAGATAGTTGCCACCGTGGTAGAGGACGACGTTGCCTTCGGCCCCGAAAATCTGGGTGTCGAGCCCTCCGAAATCCGCAGGAGAGTTGATGATGCGCTCAAAAGCGTCAATATGTATGACCTTCGTGAGAGGGAGCCCCATAAGCTTTCCGGCGGTCAGAAGCAGAGAGTTGCCATTGCGGGTGTAATCGCAATGCAGACCGAGTGCATCATTCTCGATGAGCCCACCGCAATGCTTGACCCCATGGGCAGAAAAGAAGTTATTAAGACTATTCAGCGGCTTAACAAGGAAATGGGCATCACCGTTTTGCTGATTACTCATTTTATGGAGGAGGCCGCCCTTGCAGACAGAATCATCGTTATGGACAGCGGCAAAATAATTGATGACGGCACACCGGAAGAGGTTTTCTCAAAGGTGGATTTCCTTCGGGCACATAAACTGGACGTTCCCGATTCAACCGAGCTGTGCCATAATCTGGGCATAAAGGAACATGTGCTTACCGCAGACGAATGTGTCAGAAAAATCGCATCTCTTCTGGGAGGTGAAGCGGTATGAGCCACGCCATTGAACTGCAAAACGTAACCTACTGTTACTCGGAGGGTACCCCCTCTCAGGTAACTGCATTGAAAGATATAAACCTGACTATTGAGCAGGGCGAGCTTGTGGGTATTATCGGTCACACCGGTTCGGGTAAAAGCACCCTCATTTCTCACTTTAACGGACTTCTGAAGCCCACCTCGGGTAAGGTCCTCATTGACGGAACCGACATAAGAGAAAGCAAGGAAACTCTGAGACAGTCCCGTTTCAAGGTGGGACTTTGCTTCCAGTATCCCGAGTATCAGCTTTTTGAGGAAACGGTGGCAAAGGATATTGCCTTCGGTCCGAAAAACATGAAGTTGGATGAGGATGAAATAAAACGCAGAGTTGCCGTTGCGGCATCCTACGTGGGCCTTTCCGACGAAATGCTTGAAAAATCTCCCTTTGATTTATCGGGAGGAGAAAAGAGAAGAGCCGCCATTGCCGGCGTAATGGCAATGGAGCCCTCCGTTCTTGTTTTTGACGAGCCCGCCGCAGGACTTGACCCGGCAGGCAGGAAGGAACTCATAAAGCTTATTACAGATTATCGTAATAAAACCGGCTGTACCGTGGTAATCGTTTCCCACAGTATGGAGGACATAGCAAAAATCGCAGACAGAGTTATCGTCGTAAATGACGGCATGATAGCCATGAACGGTACGGTAGACGAGGTATTTTCACGTTGCGATGAGCTTCAGAGCATGGGACTTGACGTGCCGGAAATCACACGGATATTCTCCCGTCTTCACGCTCTCGGCTTTGATGTACCCGAAAACGTTTATTCCGTTGATAAGGGAACGGAAATAATCCGCGCTCTCATTGAAGGGAGGCGGTCGGTATGATACGTGACATTACCTTCGGTCAGTATTACCCCGGCAAGTCCCTTCTTCATCGGATGGACCCCAGAATGAAGCTTGTGCTGACCTTTGCACTTATCGTTTTCATGTTTGTGTGCAAAAGCTTCGCATCTCTGGCGGTCATAGTACTTCTTACCGTGATTGCGGTTGCTCTTTCGGGAGTACCCCTCAAGGTAATATTCAAAAGCATAAAGCCCATACTTATCATTCTCATATTCACAGCCCTTCTCAATATTTTCTACACTCACGGTACTGTTCAGAACGGCGACGCTCTGTGGATTTCGTTTCTGAACGGAAAAATTGAAATATGGGATAAGGGCGTCTATACCGCAGTATTCACCATGGTTAGAATCGTTGCACTGGTCGTTATCAGCTCCCTGCTGACATATACCACCACTCCGACGATGTTGACGGATGCCCTTGAAAGACTGCTTTCACCCCTTAAAATCTTTCATATTAAGGTGCATACCCTTGCCATGATGATGACTCTTGCCCTGAGATTTATTCCCACTCTCATTGAAGAAATCGAGAGGATAATGAATGCCCAGAAGGCGAGAGGTGCCGATCTTGAAACCGGCGGCATCGTTGAGAGGGCAAAGGCACTTGTCCCCATTTTCATACCCCTTATGGTTTCATCCTTCAGAAGAGCTTACGAGCTTGCTCTTGCGATGACCTGCCGCTGTTATACGGGCGGTGAGGGCAGAACGAGAATGAAACAGATGAAAATGAAAGGCAGAGACTTGGTTTGTCTTTTCGTTTGTCTTGCCTTTGCGGCAGGCATAATTGTGCTGAATTATTTTGCAAAGCACGAAACCTTTTCAATATTCGGAATGCTGTTTTTCAAACAGGTCATCTGAGGATTTACTATGCGTAATTTATTACTTACAATTTCCTTTGACGGCAGCAGATATCACGGCTGGCAGGTCCAGGAAAATGCAATCACCGTTCAGCAGACCATGCAGGACGCCATTGAGCGCATTACGGGCAGCCGCGGCAATATAGTCGGATGCTCCAGGACCGATGCGGGTGTTCACGCGAATATGTACTGCTGTAACATCAGAACGGAAAGCGAAATAGAGTGTTCAAAATTCGTCACCGCCCTTAATGCGGTGCTTCCCGAGGATATTTCCGTAATGAAGTGCCGGGAGGTTGATTTTGAATTTCACGCCCGTTATGACTGCAAGTCAAAGGAATACATCTATAAAATCTGGAATTCTCCCGTAAAAAACCCTTTTCTTCACAAATATTCATATCAGCATAAATATCCCCTTGACGAAGAATTTCTCAACAGGCAGGCAAAGCAGTTTATCGGCACCTGCGACTTCAGCGCATTCTGCGCTTCGGGAAGCAGTGTGGAGGATACGGTCCGTACCGTAACCAATGCGGAGGTTTACCGTGAAGGTGATATGGTTATTTTCAAGGTTGAGGCAAACGGTTTCCTTTACAATATGGTGAGAATCATGGTTGGCACCCTGCTTGATATTTCGGCAGGCAAAATCAAGCCCGATACGATAGATGAGATTTTACTTTCAAAGGACAGAAACCGTGCAGGTATAACCGCAAAGCCCGAGGGACTGTACCTTAACAGAATAGTTTACTGAGAGGTGATACGGTGGCGTCAGACAAAAACAATATTAATATCAAAAAAGAAAAGCAGAAGGCGACCGTAAAAGCGTATCTCAGAAAATTGAGAATACCCATAGCCGTTCTGCTTGTAATAGGAATAGTTGCCGTGTATTATGCGGCAATCGGTAAGGTGCGCAGGTCAAATACCGCGGATACCTTCAACGCAATCCCGAAAACCTTCGGTGAAAGCGCCGGATATCCTTACAGCGAAGATGTGCTTGCTCTTGATAAGCTCATGCTTATCGGCGACAAGCCCCTTGTAGTATCAACCACGGGTGTTACGGTTTTATCCAATGATGCGGCGCATCTGCAGGATTTCCACGTGGACTGGGCAGATACGAGAGTCGCTTCTTTCAACGGCAGGGCGTTTATTTACAGCAATACCGCCTGCAAGGCGTACCTTATCAGCCGTACCAAAAAGCTTGAGGACTTTGAAGAGAAAAATCCCATCAAGGTTGCTTGTGTGGGCAAGGACGGTACCGTTGCCTACTCCTTTGCGGCAGATAATGCCCAGAGCGTAGCAAAGGTGTTTACTCCCCGCGGCAAGCTTTACTTCGAGTGGCATTGCACCAAAGAATATATTTCATCACTTGCCTTGTCCGATACGGGTAAAAAGCTTGTTATATCCGCTGTCGGTGTGAATAACGCGGAGCTTTATTCAAGAATCATTCTTTTCAAAACGTCAAAAAAGGAAGCGGATTTTGATGTAAAGCTTCCCGGGACCACCGTACTCAGAGTGTTCTGCTCACCTGCAGGAAAAATAGTGGCGGTGGGAGATAACAGAACGGTGATTTTTAACGGCAGAGGCGAGAAGCTGACGGAAATCACATACGCAGATGACGCTCTTTCATACATTGATTCCGACCTTAAGGGCAGCGTCTTGATTTGTTACAAGGAATTCGGCGGCTCAAAAATAAAAGTGGTCACCGTTCCCCCTTCGGGTAAGAATCTGAAGGAATTTGAGCTTGATTATATGCCCGACAGTGCGGACATTAAGGGCTCAAAGCTGGCATTTGTACTGGGTAACGAGGTAATCATCTATTCAACGTCGGGAGAAAAAAGGTCAAACTACCTTTGCTCCGGTGACGTGGGTACGGTGCTTCTCTCAAACTCGGGTATATATACACTTGAAAACGGTTCTGTATGCAGATACCGATAACACGGAGGTAATTATGGATACTAAAACAAATATCAAAGACATTTTTTCAAACGTATGGACAATTCCCAATCTTCTCTCGTTTCTGAGAATTATAATGGTGCCGATTTTTGCGGTGCTTTTCCTCAAGGGAACAAGAGAAGGATATATCTGGAGTGTAGTTGTACTGGCTCTTTCAGGACTCAGCGACTTCTTTGACGGCAAGATTGCCCGCAAATTCAATCAGATAAGTGCTCTGGGCAAGCTCCTTGATCCCCTTGCGGATAAGCTTACACAGATTACAATAGCAGTTGTATTCTTTATCACTTTCGGCAAATCAGAAGACCCCGTCATTCACGCGTTCAGCTACGTATTCATCGCTTTCCTTGTTAAGGAAGCAATTATGGTAGTGGGCTCCGTGATTATGATTGCAATGGGTCTTCGTCCCACGGCAGCGGAAATGCCGGGTAAGGTTGCAACCTTTGCATTCTATCTGATTATGATTTCCATGATTGCTTTCGGCAAGGGAATCGAAGTAGTAAATGCAATTGCGGGAACGACAAACCTTGTATACCCCACTCCCGTAATGATAGCACTTGTAGCTATCAGTCTTGTTCTTACACTCATTGCTTTCTTCAGCTATGTCCCCGGTGTAAAGGAACAGCTTAAGCAGAAAAAAGAGAAAAAGGCAAACGAATCCGAAAAATAAGAGGAAAACGAAATGAAGCAAGTTTTATGCTCAAAATGCAAACAAAGACCCGCGATGTTTTTCATGACCAAGGTTGAGGGTGAAAAGACAACGCAGGAGGGACTTTGTCTTAAATGTGCAATGGACCTCAATATCGGTCCCATCAAGAATATTATCCAGTCAATGGGTATATCCGAGGATGAGCTTGACGAGGTCAGCGACCAGTTCAACGAAATGTTTGAAAACGGCAACTTTGAGCCGGGCGGAGCAGGTACGATGCCCTTCATGCAGAATATAAGTGCAATGATGGGCGGAGAAGAAAGCGGTGATTCCGCCGACACAAAGTCCGACAGCGACGAAAAGGAAAAGAAACACGGTTTTTTCGGTAAGAGGGATAAAAAAGAGCAGGAGAAGAAGCGCAAGTATCTTACTCAGTTCTGTACCGACCTTACGGAAAAAGCGAGAAACGGCAAGATTGACCGAATTATCGGACGTGACAACGAAATATATCGCAGCGTGCAGATTCTTTGCAGAAGGACCAAGAACAATCCCTGCCTTATAGGTGAGCCGGGTGTTGGTAAAACCGCCATAGCCGAGGGACTTGCCCTGAGAATTGCCGCAGGTGAGGTACCTGCAAAGCTGAAGGATAAAGAAATCCAGATGCTTGATATAGCCGCTCTTGTGGCAGGTACCCAGTTCAGAGGTCAGTTTGAAAGCAGAATCAAGGGACTTATTGAGGAAGTCAAGCAGGAGGGAAATATCATCCTCTTCATTGACGAGGTACATCAGCTTGTAGGTGCAGGCGAATCCGAGGGCTCAATGAATGCCGCCAATATCCTGAAGCCCTCCCTTTCAAGAGGAGAAATTCAGATTATCGGTGCCACCACCTTCACGGAATACAGAAAATATATTGAAAAGGATGCTGCCCTTGAACGCCGTCTTCAGCCCGTAAAGGTTGAGGAGCCCTCTGTTGCGGAAACAACACAGATGCTTCTGGGCGTCAAAGATTATTACGAAAACTATCACAGAGTAAGAGTAAATGATACGCTGGTTGAAAAAGCAGTGCTTCTCAGTGAAAGATATATCAACGACAGATTTTTGCCGGATAAGGCGATAGATTTGCTTGACGAGGCGTGTACCTGCGCAAATCTCCGCAACAAGGCAATCAGCGACTATGAGGTTGCTCTTTCCGAGTTTTCCGAAATGGAGCAGCAGCAAAAGGCGCTTGAGGAGGCATCCGAAGCGGATTACGAAGCGATTGCCAGACTCAAGAGTGAGCTTATTCAGAAAAACGAAGAGGTTAAAAAGCTTGAGGAAGCGGCAAGCGATAATCTCGTAACAGAGGAAGACCTTGCAAAGGTAATTCAGCTTTGGACGGGTATCCCCGCAAGCAAGGTCATTGAAAGTGACCTTCGCCGTCTTGCGGATATGGAAAAGAATCTCAAAGCACACCTTATCGGTCAGGATGAAGCGGTGGAGCTTGTATGCGCTGCAATACGCAGAGGCAGAGTTCAGATAAATCCCCGCCGCCGTCCTGCATCCTTTATATTCGTAGGACCTACCGGCGTAGGTAAGACGGAGCTTGTCAAGCTTCTTGCAAATGAGCTGTTTGAAACTCCTGAGACTCTTATCCGTCTTGATATGAGTGAATTTATGGAGAAGCACTCCGTTTCAAGAATTATCGGTTCTCCCCCGGGATACGTTGGCTACGATGAAGCCGGTCAGCTTACCGAGAAGGTACGCCGTAAGCCCTATTCCGTAGTTCTTTTTGATGAGATTGAAAAAGCACATCCCGACGTTATGAATATCCTGCTTCAGATACTTGACGAAGGCAAAATTACGGATGCACAGGGCAGAAACGTCAGCTTTGAAAACACGGTCATCATAATGACCTCCAACGCAGGCAGTAACCGCGGAGGCGGCGCTCTCGGCTTCGGTAAGACAAAGAATGAGGCCACAAAGGAGAGGACTATGAAAGCCCTCAACGAGTTCCTGAGACCTGAATTTATCGGCAGAGTTGACGAGGTAGTCGTATTCAACGACCTTACTCAGGAGGACTATGAAAAGATAGCGGCTCTTCTGTTGGATGAGCTTGTCAATCCTCTTGCGGACAAGGGTATCAAATTCACTTACGATGAAAAGGCCACCAAGGCCATCGCCACTCTTTCCGCAGACGGTACGAGAGGTGCAAGAGACCTGCGTTCGTGTATCAGAAGAAACGTTGAGGATGCAATCACCACCAGAATGGTAAATAACGTTGATGAGCCACTTAAAACGGTTTCGATCACCGCAGACGAAGGTAATAAAATCATTTGTGATTTCACATAAAGGAGGAAATGTTACATGGCACATTTCAGATTTTCTGCATTTGCCGATGAAGCATCGGGCTCAATAAAGGAACAGATTGCCGCCTGCCACAAGAACGGTATTGAATTTATTGAGCTTCGCAACGTTGACGGCAAAAACATTTCAAACTTCACGGTTGAGGAAGCGAGAGAATTAAAAAAGACCCTTGACGAAGGGAATATGAAGGTTTCGTCCATTGGCTCCTTCTACGGTAAGATTGAGATTACCGATGACTTCGCACCCCATTTTGAAGCATTCAAAAACACGGTGGAAGTAGCAAAGATTCTCGAAGCAAAGTACATCAGAATGTTCAGCTTCTATTTCACCAAGGGTGAAAGCTACGATGAGTACAAGGACGAGGTATTCAAGCGTCTTTCCGCTATGGCTGACTATGCCAATGAGCAGGGAGTTCTCTGCTGTCACGAAAACGAGAGAGGCATCTACGGTGACACACCCGAAAGATGTCTTGAAATCGCCGAATACTTCGGTGACAGACTCGGCTGTATCTTTGACCCCGCAAACTATGTACTTAACGGCAATGATACGAAGAAGGGCTTCGATGCTCTTTGCGATTATGTTACATATATGCACATCAAAGACGGCCTTGCAGACAGCGGCATAGTTGTTCCTGCAGGTGAGGGTGACGGCAATCTTGAGTATATTCTCAAAAAACTTGATAAGAGATTCAAGAGCTTCTTCCTCAGCGTTGAGCCCCATCTTAAAACATTTGACGGTCTTAAAGCACTTGAGGTCAGCGACCAGCTTGCACTCAAGATGAATTCAAAATACGTTTATCCCGATAACGATGCTTCCTTTGCGGCTGCCTGCGGTGCAATTCACAAGCTTGTTTCCGAAAAGGTACATCCCGTTCGTCTGGGTATAATCGGTGTAGGCAATATGGGTTCATCCCATATCAGAA
Organism: Clostridia bacterium; assembly: GCA_024404015.1. GTDB lineage: Bacteria > Bacillota > Clostridia > Oscillospirales > Acutalibacteraceae > CAG-177. The sequence continues at coordinate 2,160 of JAKSQQ010000011.1, read as the reverse complement.
ATCAGGTTGAAGGCAAGCATACAGAGGTTGAAATCGTCGCCTGCGCAGACCTTATTCCCGAAAGAAACGAAAAAATGAAGGAGTATATTCCTTCAATCAAAACCTTTGACAGCGCAGAGGCACTCATTGACAGCGGTGAGGTTGACGCAGTTCTTATCGCAACTCCCCACTACTTCCATTCTCCCATCGCTCAGTATGCATTCTCAAAGGGACTTCACGTTATGACCGAGAAGCCCGCAGGTGTTTACACAAAGCAGGTAAGAGAAATGAATGAAGCCGCCGCAAAGAGCGGTCTGGTATTCGGCATCATGTACAATCAGCGTACAAACTGCGTTTACAGAAAGACAAGAGAGCTTGTACAGAGCGGAGAATTCGGCGAAATCAAGAGAGTAAGCTGGATTATTACCGACTGGTACCGCACTCAGGCATATTATAATTCAGGCGGATGGCGTGCAACCTGGGCAGGTGAAGGCGGCGGCGTTCTGCTTAATCAGTGCCCCCATAACCTTGACCTTTGGCAGTGGATCTGCGGTATGCCTTCAAAGATTAAGGCAGTATGCCACGAGGGTAAATGGCACGATATCGAGGTTGAAGACGACGTTACCATTTATGCCGAGTATCCCAACGGTGCAACAGGTACGTTTATTACCACTACGGGTGACTGCCCCGGCACAAATCGTCTTGAAATCACCATGGACGGCGGCAAAATCATTGTTGAAGACAGCGAAACAATTCGCCTTTACAGACTTGAAAGACGAGTAAGCGACCACCTTAAAAATGCCGAAGAGGGCTTCGGTAAGATTAAGGGCGAGTGGGAAGATGTTGAAACAGACGGTATCAACAGACAGCATCCCGAGGTCGTCAGCAAGTTTGCTGCTTCAATCCTCAGAGGTGAGCCCCTTGTCGCAAGAGGCGAAGAGGGTATCAACGGCCTTTCAATTTCCAATGCAGCTCATCTTTCCTCCTGGACCGGCAAGGACGTAACAATCCCCGTTGATGAGGACGTTTACTATGCGGAGCTTCAGAAGAAAATTGCGGCAGGTAATGCAGAAAAAGAAAATGTAACGGCAAAGGTCCAGGGAGATATGTCGTCTACATATTGATTGACGGAGACAGGTATGAAAGTTGCAGTAGTCGGATGTGGAAACATATCCCGTAATCATTTCAGTGCACTTAATGATATTGAAGACGTGCAGATAGTTGCCGCGGTAGATATAAAGCCCGAAAGGGCGGATATGAAGGCAGAGCAGTACGGTGCAAGGGCATATTATGACCTTGATGAAATGCTCATAAAGGAGCATCCCGATTGTGTTCATATCGCCACTCCCCACTATCTTCACACTCCAATGGCAATCAAAGTTATGGAAAGCGGAGCAGATGTTTTCCTTGAAAAACCCTGCTCCGTATCAATAAGCGAAGCCCGAGCCCTTGCGGATGCCCAGAAGAGAACGGGCAGACAGTTGGGTGTGTGCTTCCAAAACAGATATAATGACAGCACCGCCGCCGCAAAGGAAATTGTTGACGGCGGTACTCTGGGAAAGCTTCTTGGTGTACGTGCCTTCGTTACCTGGTCAAGAGAAGCGGATTATTACTCCGATGACTGGCATGGCAAAGCGGATAAGGAATGCGGCGGAGTGCTGATAAATCAGGCAATTCACACAATAGACCTTATGCAGTATCTTGCCGGCGGCTGCAAAGCCCTTACCGCTCACGTTTCCAACGATCACCTCAGAGGAATAATCGAGGTGGAGGATAACGCCGGCGTTATTATGGAGCTTTCGAGCGGTGTAAAAGGTATTCTCTATGCCACCACCGCGTACGCCGTAAATTCCGACGTTATGATTGAGCTTACGCTTGAAAAGGGCAATCTTCGCATAGAAGGCGAGAGCTTATATCAGCTGAATGAAGACGGTGCTTATGAATATATCTGCGGTAATTCCGAAGAGGATTTCGTAGGCAAAAATTACTGGGGACACGGTCATAAGGCAATTATCAGAGATTTCTATGATTGCATCAAAACGGGCAGAAAATTTGAAATTGATGCCGTTGAAGGCGGTAAGGCGGCAAGAATCGTTGCCTCCTGCTATGAGTCCTCGGCAAAGAATGAAAGAATTGAGGTAACAGAATATGACTCATGAAAATTTAAGAAACAGAGTAGCG
>JAKSQQ010000100.1 GCA_024404015.1 Clostridia bacterium | reverse complement strand
TATTCGCAAAGCAGAGTGCCGCCATACTTGCGGCAAACGGAATCAAGGTCTATCTTTACGCTCAGCTTGAGCCCACTCCCTTTGTTTCCTATGCGGTAATGCGTCTTAAATGTCAGAGCGGAATAGTAATCACCGCTTCTCATAATCCCTCAAAATACAACGGCTACAAATGCTATGACCCCAGAGGTTATCAGATGACCGAGGAGGCAGCAGCCGAAACATATAAATTCATTCAGCAGACAGATATATTCACGGGTGTCAAGACTGCGGATTTTGACCTTGCAGTCGCTGACGGCAAAATCGAATATATCGGAGACGATATAATTGAGGAATTTTACGCTCTTTGTCTTGAAAGACCCATTCATCCCGAAATCGTAAAGGACAGCGACGTTAAAATTCTCTATTCCCCTCTTAACGGAACAGGCAACATTCCGGTAAGGACCGTGCTTGACAGAGCGGGATACAAGAACATTGACATAGTAAAGGAGCAGGAGCTGCCCGACGGCACCTTCCCCACCTGCCCTTATCCCAACCCCGAAATCAGACAGGTCTTTGAAGTAGGTCTGAAAATGGCCGAAAAGACAAAGTATGACCTTATGCTTGCAACAGACCCCGATTGTGACAGAGTAGGTACCGCCGTTCTCTCAAATGGTGAATACAAGCTGCTCAGCGGTCACGACATAGGCGCACTGCTTGTAAATTACATTCTTTCACAGAGAGCCGCTCTCGGTACTCTTCCCGAGGAGCCCATCATAATCAAGTCATTCGTTTCCACAAAGCTGGTTGACAAAATCTGTGAAAAATATAACGCAAAGCTCATTGACGTGCTTACGGGCTTCAAATACATCGGTGAGATCTGCTGTCAGCTTGATGCACAGGGCAGAAGTGATGATTTCATTCTGGGCTTTGAGGAAAGCTACGGCTACCTCATCGGCACTCACGCAAGAGATAAGGACGCAGTTGCCGCTTCTCTCATGATATGCGAAATGACCGCTTACTATAAATCAATCGGCAAGACGCTGGTTGACGTACTGTATGAGTTGTATGAGGAATTCGGATTCTACTGCAACAAGCTGCTGAGCTTCGTATTTGAAGGTGCAGACGGCATGGTAAAGATGCAGGAAATCATGTCCTCTACTGCTGCTAACCCACCCGAAAAGCTGGGCGGAATGAAGGTCGTTGAAACCTACAACTACAATACGAAGGAAGTGGTTAACACCCTTACGGGTGAAAAGAGCGAAACCACACTTCCCAAGTCAAACATTCTGGCGTACGGTCTTGAAAACGGCAACTTCCTGATTATGAGACCTTCGGGAACGGAGCCGAAAATCAAGGTTTACCTTACGGGCATAGGTAAGGATTACACCGAGGCGGAAGCAAAAGCAGACGCCATCGGTAACGATATGAAAAAAATTCTCGGACTGAATTGAGGTAAAACAATGAAAAAGAGAAACGCAATGGTCAGAATAATTGCCCTTGTAATGGTGGCAATTATGGTAATCGGTGTTGCAATCATCGGCTTATCCACCCTTCTGGGAGGCAACTCCGCAGATGCTGCGGAGGTTGTTGAAACCGCAGTAAACACAGGCAGTGACGACGGTAAATATATCGTCTTCATTGCCGCCGGCTCTGTGGCTCTCATATCGGCAATCGTTTGTATCGTTACGAAAAAGAAAAAATAACGTTAATTCCGGGCAGGGGTAATTATTCCCTGCTCTTTACATTTCAATTTACGGAGGAACATAACATGCCCGGTTTTATCAGGACGATTTTAAGCGGCTTAA
>JAKSQQ010000010.1 GCA_024404015.1 Clostridia bacterium | reverse complement strand
GAATACTACGTTTAATTTTATCGACCTTGCTTAAATTATTGCTTTCCAGGTACTTCAAGGCATATTCGGTATGCCTCTGGACACCCTTGTTTTCAATTTTGAAACACAGCCGATTGTTTTTGAAACAGGTGACGATATGTACACCGTAATGTGGACAACCACCAAGTGCGGTACGGGAAAGGTCACCTACACCTATAACGGGACGGAATACACCGCAACGGACCACGTGGGCGGTAATATCAGATTTAACGATAAAATTCATTCCGTGCGTGTACCCAAGAAACATCTTGATAATAATACCTACACGGTGTCCTCTCAGCTTATTCCCTTCAAGGGTGCATACAGTTCCGTAAAAGGAAAGACCATAACCTCCGAGCCGATAAATTTCAAGGGATATAACAATCAGGAAGCCGTAAATGCACTTATTCTTTCCGATATTCACGGAATAACGGAAGCAATGCACAAAGCGGTTGCCTCATTTGAAGAAAAGCCGGACATAATCATACTCAACGGAGATATTGCCGATCACATGATGACAAAGGAGCAGTTTCTTCAGATACTTGACATATCAAGAGAGCTTTCAAAGGGAGAAATTCCCGTTGTTTACGCAAGAGGAAATCATGAGCCCAGAGGTGCATACGCAAGCGAATTTGTCGCTTATTTCAAGACCTCAACCGGCAATCTTTACTATACCTTCAATTACGGACCCGTTTGGGCGGTGGTACTTGACTGCGGAGAGGATAAGCCCGATGACCACGCAGAATACAGCGGACTTGTAGACTTCTCCACATACATAAATACTGAAACACAATGGCTGAAAAATCTCTCTCCCGATACAACGGAAATAACGAAATACAGACTGTGCATAACCCACAATACCGCCATCTGGGATGAATACGGCAACGACTGGACTCCCGAACTTGAAAGACTGGAAATAGATGATGCCATATTCGGACATCTGCACCGCCTTGACCTTCGCTTTTCTGAAGGCAAAACGTCCTTCTCACAGCACGTGACCGGCGGAAAGAACGGTGACGGCTTTATTGCCACCATGATGACCTTCTCGGACGACAGGATAACCTTTGTTTCAAAGGACGAAACGGGTGCAATCTGCGGTGAGTACAGCCGAACGATTTAACACATACAAACAGATAAATAACATATAAAAGGAGAAAAAAATGTTCAAATCTCTGCTTGCAAAGCTTGCGGTACGACAAATGTCCGCACTTAACGCAATCCCCGTAGTATTCAAAAAGCTTCCCTCCCTGTTTTTTACGGGAAAAATCAAGGGCTTTTTTGCATCAATACTTGCGATTTTTCAGCTTCTCGGAGTCATTGTATTTGACAATCCCGGCCCCATTATCGGTGACGAAATTGATTTAAACGATTACTCAATCGTTTTCAGCGATGAATTCAACGGCGACAGTCTTGATAAAGACGTATGGCAGATTTGCCCCGCTCTGGGTACCGGTGAAATCTTTGACGAAAGCATGGTGTCCTTTGACGGAAACAACATGATTATTTCCACAAAGTATCTTGAAGACGGCAGTCAGGGACCCGGTTGGTACACCTACGGTATTGAAAACACGGATGCATACAGTAATTTCCAACTCGGATGTTACTACGAATGCCGATGCAAGGCCCCTGCCGCAAAGGGTATGTGGTCGGCTTTCTGGATGATGACAAAAGGTCAGAAGGACCGCCTGAAGGGTCCCGATACCGGATACACGGAAATTGACGTCATGGAATCATTCAATTACGGCATGGATTTTGCAAACAGCACGTTACATACCTTACACAAATGGCTGCCCGAGGAAGGCAGATTTCAGAGTGAAATCGTAGGTAAGTACCGTGTCAATAAAGACATATATAACGAATACGTCACCTACGGCGTACTCTGGACCGAAGAAGAATTCATCTTTTATATTGACGGCAAGGAATCCGGCAGGTCAACAAACGGCGCTACCTCCGACCCCGCATTTATGCTGCTCACCTGTCAGGTGAAACTTGACGGTCAGGAGCATCCCGAAGTGCTTGACAATCCCGAAAGTGCATTCCCCGCAAGCTTCACGGTTGACTACGTAAGGGTTTACACTAAAAACTGAAAAATAAAGCAAAAAAGGCAGGAAGTCCCTGCCTTTTTTATTTATGTCTGTTTACTTTTCGGGTGTGAGGGTGAAGACCTCATAATGGCAGCTTGCCTCTGTTCTGAAGGGGAAACGCCAGCAGGAAAATCCGGGAGAAACATACAGAAGTGTATCATCATACTGTTTTTCGCCGCAGGATTTTGAAATGAAAAGGTCATAGAATACACGAAGGGGGAAAAGCTGACCTGCATGGGTATGACCGGAAAGCTGAAGATCGGGCTTAAGGGAAAGATTTTCTTTGATTCCGCCCGGCTGATGGTCCGCAATCACAAGATAATGGTCGGGAATGGCATTCTTCAGCTTATCGGTATCAAGCCGCTTATCCTTTTCACTCATATCCTCCCTGCCGAGAATTTCAAGGTCCTCGGATATGCAGACGAATTTATCGTCAAGGATTATTATTCCGTTTTTATCAAGCACCTTTTTCAGATACTTGCCGTCGTAATTCTTTGTATTGAGAGGTCTGTCGTGGTTGCCGTAGGTAAAATATATCGGCTTATCATAGCCGTCGGCAATATATCCGTATAAGTCCTCAACCTGCTCTTCAGCAGTGAAATCGTCTGTGATATCACCGCCGAGAAGGATGAAATCCGGATCCAACTTTTTGATTTCATCAATGGCAAGCTTAACATACTTCTCTCTCTGAGCTCCGCCGTAATGCAGATCCGCAAGGTAAACGAAGGTATGCCGGTGATTGATTTTGTCCGACGAACAGGTGTGATAATCCGGCGTGATTCTCTGACTGTTTATCATACCCGTTACAACGAATGCGATTACACCGACAAAGCATACCGCTTTTACGAGTCCGAAGGGGGGCTTTTTCTTTGTAACGGCCGTTACGATTGCAAATACAAGCTGAATGACCGCCTCCGGAAGCATAACCGCATAAAGTGCAGTCATTTCAAGCTGAACGGGTCTCAACGCCGTGGGTCCCGCAAGTACAAGCAGACCGAACACGATTGCAAGCAGAAGCTTACCTGCGGCAAGACCAAGCCGCACACTGTTTTTTAATTCTTTTCTCGTAAAAATGAGCTGAATTGCGGTGATTATTACTTCGGCTGCGAATGCCATTACAAAAAACAGAGTAATTGAATCCATATCGTAACCTCACATCAAGGCAAGTTTTTTGTTTATTTGAGGGCTTCCCTGCACATTTCGGCTCTCTTTGAATCTCTTGCGGAAGCGGAATTTATATCCTCGTTCATGACGGAAACGGTGGCGGGCTGAACATCATAAATCAGCTCGTTGATTTTTTCCACGGGGATATCAAGAATACCGTTGACGGCACCCATTCTTACGTAACTGATAAGCTCCATAAATTCACCGATATTCACAAGTCTTGCGTTTGAAAGAAGACCGACCGCTCTGAAAAGTTTATCCTCCATAGCGGGATTTTTAAGTTCACGCTCGGCGGCATTCTTTTCCTGGTTGATAAGCTGGAGGACTATGGACTTAAGATTTGCAATGGCTGTTTCCTCGGTTATTCCGAGTGTGATTCTGTTGCTGACCTGATAAATATCGCCAAGGGGCTGATGTCTGCTGCCGTATGCACCCGTAATGGAAATACCAAGACTTGATACGGTATTTGAAATGGCTGAAATCTGACCGCAGGCGGTGAGGGCGGGAAGATGAAGATAAACCGACGCTCTCATGGCAGTACCGAGATTTGTGGGACAGCTTGTCATATAACCGATTCTTTCGTCAAAGGCGTATTTCAGTTTTTCGTCAAGAACGGAATCTATGGCATCCGCCTTGGCAAAGGCCTCCTCAAGGGCAAGTCCGCTTTTCATAACCTGAAGACGGATATGGTCCTCCTCGCAAAGCATGACGCTTACGCTTTCATCGGAGGAAAGAATAAGTGCCGTTCCCTCTTTGCAGGAAGCAAATTCGGGGCTGATTACGTGCCTTTCAGCAAGGGAAACCGCCTGAGTTCTTGACAAATCCTTCATTTCCATATAGGAAAAGCTGTTGTCGGGGTCATTCTCAAATACTACACTCTTTACAAGCTCGTTTACTTTGTTTTTTCCCTCAACGTCAAGGCGTGAGGGGAAGGGATATTCTTCAATATTACGGGCAAGACGGATTCTCGTAGAAAGCACGATTGAGCCGTTATCACCCTTTTCTCCGTACCATTTATTCATCGTTTTTTCCTCCTTCCAATGCCTTGATTTCGTCTCTGAAATGAGCGGCGGATTCAAAATCCTGAATCTTTACCGCCTCATCCATTTTTGCCTTTAATTTTTCAATCTTTTCTTCGTTTGTTTCCGTCTTTTTCTCTTCGGAGCGGCCTGAACCGATTTTTCCGATATGCTTGATTTTACCGTGAATTCTCTGAATTGAGGGCTGAAGACGTGTATAGAAGGTTCTGTAACATTCGGCACATCCCACCTTACCCTCACGGACTATATCATCAAAGGAGCATCCGCACTTCTCACATCTTTTTACGTTATCGGGCATAAGTGTGGGAAGCATATCTCCCAGAAGTCCGCTGAAAAATTCAGATATATTAAGGTCAAAGCCGGAGAACATATCGGTATAACCCAGATGATTTGCGCAGGCAGAGCAAAGGTGGCTCTCTGTCATATCGCCGTTGACAATCTGCTTGATATGAGTAGTGGCTTCGTTTCTTTCACAGTTCTGACATAACATAATCAATCATCCTTTCCTTTTACAAGTAAGCATTGTTTAAGTATTGACGCTCTCAATCCGTCCCTCATTGAAGGAGGGATGGTTCTGAATGAAGCATCGTCTGTTGCCGCAAGCATAAGCCGTGCACTTAATGAGTCAATCATATCCGCATTATAGAGATTCATAATGTGGCTTCTGCAGGTCAGAGAATCTATTTCGCTTCCGATTGAGTTTATAAGGTGCATTATGGCTGAAGATTTATCCGTAACGATACGGGTAATCCTTATATATCCTCCCCCGCCTCTGCGACTCTCCACTATGTAACCGTGCTCGGGAGTAAATCTTGAGGATATAACATAGTTTATCTGGCTGGGAACGCAACCCAACTCCTGTGCGAAATCGTTTCTTTTGATTTCGGCAGAGCCGTCGGTTTCCATCATCTGCATAATCATACGGGTAATGTCATTGCTTATACTCATATATTCACCTCTTTTTGACTTTCTCTGACCTTACGTCTGCATTATAGTCAGTAAAGGTCAAAAATGCAAAGGTCAGTTTTGGTCAAACTTTGCCGAAAAAGTATTGTATCGTCTTGTTTTCTCGTTTTTTCTCTTGTTTTCTCACTTTTTCTCAAATTTTCATATTTATTGCAAAAGGGCTGAATTTGTGGTAATATTATGTAAATAATTATATAACAGCGGATGGGTGGATTCCTCTCATCCCCAAAGTGTTAACGGAAAGAAGGAACAGATATGTCCTCTCCTCTTGCCGACAGACTCAGACCGAAAACCATAGACGATATGGCAGGTCAGGAGCATCTGATAGGTCAGGGAAAACCCCTGAGAAATATAATTGAATCCGGCGAACTGCCCAACATGGTATTTTACGGTCCTCCCGGTGTGGGAAAAACCACCCTTGCAAATATCATTGCAAAGCAGACGGACAGATACCTTGTCAAGCTCAACGGCACTACCGCAGGTACGGCTGATATCAAGGACGTGGTAGCTCAGCTTGATACACTTGCCGCCGCAAACGGAATACTGCTGTATCTTGATGAAATTAAGTATTTCAATAAAAAACAGCAGCAGACTCTGCTTGAATACATTGAAAACGGCAGAATCACTTTGATTGCATCAACTACGGAAAATCCGTATTTTTATGTATATTCCGCAATTCTGAGCCGTTCCACCGTGTTTGAATTCAAGAGCGTTACACCCGATGACGTAAAGAAGGTCATTGTGCGTGGCTTTGAATTTATGGCAAAGGAACGAAACGAGGAATACGAAATAGAGGACGGCGTTATTGAACATATCGCCACCGCCTGCGCAGGTGACGTCAGAAAATCACTTAACAGCGTTGAGCTTTGCGCATTAAGCTCCGTAAAGCAGGAGGAAAAGCGTTTCGTTTCGCTTGAAAATGCGGTTTCGCTTACGCAAAAAAGCTCCATGCGTTACGATAAGGATTCCGATGAGCATTACGATATTATTTCCGCTTATCAGAAATCCATGAGGGGCTCCGACCCGGATGCCGCCGTTCATTACCTTGCACGGCTTCTTGAAGCAGGCGATTTACCCTCTGCCTGCAGACGTCTTATGGTCTGCGCGTGTGAAGACGTAGGTCTTGCCTATCCTCAGATTATTCCCATAGTAAAAGCGGCAATTGATGCGGCACAGATGCTGGGACTTCCCGAAGCGAGAATTCCCCTTGCAGACGCAGTAGTACTCGTATGCACCTCTCCGAAATCAAACAGTGCATACAACGCCATTAACTCAGCCATGAGCGACGTGCAAAAGGGCAAGACAGGTCCTATCCCCCGCCAACTTCAGAATAAGCATTACGATGGTGCGGATAACGAAGCTCCCGGGCAGAATTATCAGTACGCCCATTCGTTTGAAGGTCACTGGGTAAAACAGCAGTATCTTCCCGATGCTATCAAGGACAGAAAATACTATGAATACGGTGACAACAAAATGGAGCAGGCGGCGAAGGAATACTGGTCAAAAATCAAGAAATAAAGTCTGAAAAAGCATGAAGGAGATATAAATATGAAATCATTTATTGCACTCATTACGGCATTGATTACTTTCCTTTCGGCAACCCTTTCGGCCAACGTCATTCCCAAGAAAGAGCCGAAAGATTTTCAGCCGGTCTTACGTTTCTTTGCCTGCAGTGACACCCACATTGACGGTGCCGAGGACAAGAAGCTGGACAGAATCAGAAATGCGGTTGACTTCGCTTACGGTCTTACTGACGGGGGCTACTCAAAGCTTGATGCCGTGCTTTTTGCAGGTGACATTACCAACAGCGGTACAGAAGAACAGTTTGAAGCCGCAGACAAGGGAATAAAAGATGTTGTAAAGGACGAAACGGAAATACTTGCACTGGTAGCCAAAAATCACGACGGCTATGCGGGAAAAGAAAAAGCCCTCGGCTTCGTTGAAGGACTTACAGGCAAGGATTCCGATTTTCACATTGTAATAAACGGGTTCCATTTTATCTGCATTTCCACTTCGGAAAAGGAAAACGTAAGATACGACTTATCCCAGAGGGCATGGCTTCGCAAGCAGCTTGAAGAAGCATCTGCCGACGACCCGGAGAAGCCCATTTTCGTTGCACATCACGAGCATGTTGCGGATACGGTATACGGTTCCAAAACAATCAGCGAGGGTTGGGGCCAAGTATATTTCAGCGATATTCTTGCCGCATATCCTCAGGTAATTGACATTTCGGGTCACTCACACTATCCCGTAAACGATCCCCGTTCAATCTGGCAGGGTACTTTTACCGCAATCGGCACGGGTTCAATGCATTACCTTGAATTTACGGTAGGCACAGACAGAACGGTACATCCCGAGGGATGCTATGACTGTCCCCAGGCATGGATAATCGAGGTTGACAAGGATAACAACGTGCGTCTGAGAGGATTTGACGTAAACAACAGAGCGTGGCTCTGCGACTATCTGCTGACGGATATTACGGATATTGCTTCCCATCCCTTTACGGTTAAAAATCAGAAAGCACTTTCCTCCGAGCCGGAATTTTCAAAATCCGCTTCAGTAAAAGTAAAATGCAACGACGGAAAAACAACTATCTCCTTCCCTGCCGCTGTTTCAACCGACGGAATGCCCGTATTCCTTTACAGAATCAAGCTGACGGACGAAAGCGGCAAAACGGTATATTCGGGATATAAAATCAACAACTACTGGTCAGTAAACGAAGATAAAACGGTTGAATTCACCGTTGATAAGGAAGCGTTTAACGCTTACGTCTGCGCAGAAAACGCATACGGTATGCAGTCGGGCAAAATATCCGGAAGCATTAACTGAAACGCCGAAAGCAAGGCGAAGCCCGGTCAACGAATTTAGTTGACAGTTTCGGGAGTTCATAGTAAAATAGGTAAAAACCGAAAAAGGAGAAAACAAATGGAAGAAGAATATACTCCTGACATAGTCAGTGTAATAGATGAAGAGGGAAAAGAGCACGTATTTGAAGAGCTTGACAGAATAGAAACGGAAAACGGCCTTTACATTGCTCTGTGTCCCCTGCCCGAAAACCCCGCTGCCATCCCCGAGGATGCAGACGATGAATTCATCGTACTGAGAGTTATTCCCGGCGAGGGCGATGAAGTGGTACTTGAACCCATTGAAGACGATGACGAATACGACGAAATAGGTCATATTTTCCTTGACAGATTTGCAGAGATGTTTGCAGACGACGAAGAAGAATAAACATATTCGTATTAAGTTTTCAGAATCAACCTGCCTTGTTCGACAACTATGATACTGATGTAACCCAACACACACTTATAGGGAGCCGGTCTCCGACAGCGGACTGCAGACCTCCCGCTTCGGCGGACGAAGGGAGCGCGAACCTGTCGGGAGGCACCCACCTGCTTTGGAGCAGGTTACAAGAATTCATAACCGGCAAGGCGGGCTTTCTACGGAGGAAAGCATTTTGCAAAAAATATTCAATGCCGACCTGCTTGATATCTTTCCCACAGACCACGGGTTCGTATATGCCTGCAAGGAACTGATAGATTACGACCAGGAAGCAATCGGCTTTTTTAACTATGATATGCATGCGGATTTATTTGAGAGAATACCCGTTAAGGCCTATGTGGAATATAAGTACGGCGAAGGCGGTATTCATCTGGCAAAAAGTCTGGGTGACTTTGTTACCTGCTCACTCAAGCCCATAACCGCAGGTGAAAATATTGCCGCATTCAAAAACGGTACCATTAAAATTTTCAATAATAACGGCATAATTCTTGAAGAAAGAAAGGTTGCCTATCTTGACAATCCCGCCGTTTCACCGGAGCCCGTAGGACGTGACCTGTGGATGGCCGTTCCCGAGGCAAATGCGGTAATCAATTATTCCGTAAAGTTCGACAGAATTGAGTTCCGTATAGGCGGTCCCAACGAAAAGGCATTTTCACACCCCATAAGTCTTTCTGTATATGACAACTGCCTTTACGTATGCAATTCAAATTCATTCAAAATCAGAACAATCAGTCTGACTGATTACAAAATCAGCGATTTTTATATTTTCCACGAGCCCGTTTATAAATACTTCAGAGTCAAAGATACCGAATATGCCGTACTTGAATCCGGAGTATATTCCCTATAATATTGCAAAAATATAAAAAGATAATCCATCGGTAAATCTGCCGATGGATTTTTTGTTTGCTCACAAAACAAAAGAGGCCACCCGAAGGTGACCTCTCCGTAAGAGATTTAATTATTCGGCATCGGGAGCATAGAGATCCTTGAGCTTGAGGAGATGTGCATATCTTGCAACGGATGTTTCCTCTGCCTTTGTGAAGAGTGATTCTGCTCTTTCGGGGAAGGATCTTGTAAGCTGGGAATAACGTGCCTCATTCATACTGAAGTCTCTGTAGCTGGTGGTAGCGGGCTTGCTGTCGATGATGAAGGGATTCTTGCCTTCTGCCTTGAGAGCGGGATTGTAACGGAACATATTCCAGTAACCGCAGTCAACTGCCTTCTTCATCTCTGCCTGGCAATTTGTCATGCCGCCCTTGATGGAGTGCATTTCGCAGGGAGCGTAAGCGATAACGATTGAAGGACCGTGATATGCTTCTGCTTCTGTGAGTGCCTTGATTGTCTGATTCTGGTCAGCGCCCATAGCAATCTGTGCTACGTAAACGTAACCGTAGCTCATTGCGATTTCAGCAAGACTCTTCTTAGCGATTGCCTTACCTGCAGCAGCAAACTGAGCAACCTGGCCGATGTTGGAGGCCTTGGATGCCTGTCCGCCGGTGTTGGAGTAAACTTCGGTATCGAATACCATGATGTTTACATCTTCGCCGGAAGCAAGTACGTGGTCAACGCCGCCGAAGCCGATATCGTATGCCCAGCCGTCACCGCCGAAGATCCATACGGACTTCTTGGCAAGGTATTCCTTATTCTTAACGATTTCCTTGCAGGTGTCGCAGTCGCGGCCTTCAAGGAGAGCAACAAGTGCCTTTGCAGCTTCGCCGTTCTTTGCACCGTCGTCAACTGTGTCAAGGTATGCCTGAGCAGCTGCCTTAACTTCTTCGGGAGCGCAATCGGACTCGGTTATGGTCTTAACCTTAGCGATAAGACTGTTGCGGATAGCGTTCTGGCCGAGGTACATACCGAAGCCGTGCTCTGCGTTATCTTCAAAGAGGGAGTTAGCCCATGCAGGACCGTGGCCTTCCTTGTTTACTGTGTAGGGTGATGTTGCAGCGGGACCGCCCCAGATTGATGAACAGCCGGTAGCATTGGAGATGTACATTCTGTCACCGAAGAGCTGGGTGATAAGGCGTGCGTAAGATGTTTCAGCACAACCTGCGCAGGAACCGGAGAACTCAAGGAGAGGAGTCTTGAACTGACTGCCGATTACGGTGTTGTCAGTGCATTCTTCCTTAACGGAAACGTTGGCAACCATGTAATCAAATACGGGCTGCATATCGTCCTGGCTCTCTCTGGAAACCATGGTAAGTGAATTTGTGGGGCATACACCGATACATACGCCGCATCCCATACAGTCAAGAGGAGAAACAGCAAGTGTATACTTGTAAACGCCCTTGCCCTTGCCTGCCTTCTTGTCAACGATGATAGCATTTTCGGGAGCACCGGCAGCTTCTGCATCATTGAGGAGGTAAGGTCTGATAGTAGCGTGGGGACATACATAGGAGCACTTGTTACACTGAGCACAGGTAGCACCGTTCCAAGCGGGAACCATAACAGCAACGCCGCGCTTCTCATAAGCTGCTGCACCCTGCTGGAATGTACCGTCAGCATAATCAACAAATGCGGATACGGGAAGAGCATCGCCGTCCATAAGACCAACGGGCTTCATGATGTTGTCAACCTGAGCAACAAGCTTAGCAGCACCCTTGGATGCTATGGGCTTAGCTGAATCAACGGCATCTTTCCACTCTGCGGGTACATTAATCTTCTTGTATGCGGTAGCACCAAGGTCGATTGCCTTCTCGTTCATCTGAACGATTTCGATACCCTTCTTCATGAACTTCTGTGCCTTTTCCTTCATGTAACCGATTGCTTCTTCTTCGGGAAGAACCTTTGAAAGTGAGAAGAATGCGGACTGAAGGATTGTATTTGTTCTCTTGCCGAGGCCGATGCTCTGAGCAAGATCAATAGCATTAACTGTGTAAAGCTGAATGTCGTTGTTTGCGATATATCTCTTTGTTTCTGCATTGAGTTTCTCAGCAAGCTCAGCTTCATCCCACTGGCAGTTGATAAGGAATACACCGCCGGGCTTTACGTCGTTAACCATCTTGTAACCCTTTTCAACGTATGAGGGGTTATGGCATGCAACGAAGTTTGCCTTGTTGATGTAGTAGGGGGACTTGATGGGCTCATCACCGAAACGAAGGTGAGAAATGGTGATACCGCCGGTCTTCTTGGAGTCATACTGGAAGTATGCCTGAACGTACTTATTGGTATGGTCACCGATAATCTTGATGGAGTCCTTATTTGCGCCAACGGTACCGTCACCGCCGAGACCCCAGAACTTACACTCGATAGTGCTTTCGGCTGCTGTGTTGGGAGCTGCCTTTTCTTCAAGTGAAAGACCTGTAACGTCATCGTTGATACCGATTGTAAACTGATTCTTGGGCTCATCCTTTGCAAGCTCGTCATATACAGCGAATACACTTGCGGGAGGAGTATCCTTTGAACCGAGACCGTAACGGCCGCCGACTACCTTGATATTCTGTCTGCCTGTTGCGGCAAGAGCTGCAACAACGTCAAGATAAAGGGGCTCACCGAGTGAACCGGGTTCCTTTGTTCTGTCGAGAACGGCAATCTTCTTACAGGAAGCGGGAATTGCTTCCGCAAGCTTTTCTGCTGAGAAGGGTCTGTAAAGACGAACCTTAACAAGACCAACCTTCTCACCCTTAGCGGTAAGATAGTCAATAACTTCTTCTGCAACATCACAGATTGAGCCCATTGCTACGATAACCTTCTCTGCATCGGGAGCACCGTAGTAATTGAAGAGCTTGTAGTTTGTGCCGAGCTTTTCGTTAACCTTGCCCATGTATTCTTCAACAACTGCGGGAAGCTCATCATAATACTTGTTGCAAGCTTCTCTGTGCTGGAAGAAGATATCACCGTTTTCGTGTGAACCGCGCATAACGGGTCTCTCGGGATTGAGAGCTCTCTTACGGAATGCTTCAACAGCATCCATGTCGCACATTTCTTTAAGGTCTTCATAATCCCATACGGCGATCTTCTGGATTTCGTGGGAAGTACGGAAGCCGTCAAAGAAGTTGATGAAGGGAACTCTGCCCTTGATTGCCGCAAGATGAGCAACAGCGCCGAGGTCCATAACTTCCTGGGGATTTGTTTCGGCAAGCATAGCAAAACCGGTCTGACGGCATGCATATACGTCTGAATGATCACCGAAAATGTTAAGAGCGTGGGAAGCTACGCAGCGTGCTGAAACGTGGAATACGCTGGGAAGAAGCTCACCTGCGATCTTGTACATATTGGGGATCATAAGAAGAAGACCCTGGGAAGCAGTATATGTTGTGGTGAGAGCGCCTGCTGCAAGTGAACCGTGAACTGTACCGGAAGCACCTGCTTCGGACTGCATCTCTGCAACCTTAACTGTTGTACCGAAGATGTTCTTAAGGCCTTGTGCTGACCACTGGTCAACATAGTCTGCCATGGGGCTTGAGGGAGTGATAGGATAAATACCTGCTACCTCAGTAAACGCATAGGAAACGTGTGCCGCAGCGTTGTTACCGTCCATGGTCTTCATTTTTCTCTGAATTGCCATGAGTAATTACCTCCATAAATTGTTTGGATAAAAATACCAACAGATATATTAACATAATAAAAGCGTTTTGTAAACATAAAATGTTCTCAAAACGCCTTTGATTTCGGAAATTTTTCGGAATTTACGGCTTACCAGATTTTCTTGGAGTCGATATCCGCCTTTGCCATGGCAATAAACTCGTCAAGAGTCATTGCAGCGGACTGCTCTTCACCGCGGCGGCGAACGGAAACGGTGCCGTTTTCAATATCCTTGTCACCGAGAACGATGATATAGGGAATCTTCTTCATAACAGCTTCACGAATCTTGTATCCGGTCTTTTCACTTCTGGTATCAACAGTACCGCGGATACCTGCGGCGTCAAGCTTTGAATTGATTTCGGCAGCGGCATCGTGATGACGGTCTGCGATGGGAAGAATTCTGACCTGCTCGGGAGAAAGCCACAGGGGGAACGCACCTGCAAAATGCTCGGTGATAACGCCCAGGAATCTTTCAACGGAGCCGAATACAACTCTGTGAATCATGACGGGAGTATGCTTCTCACCGTCTGAGCCGGTATATTCAAGATTAAATCTGCCGGGAAGCTGATAGTCAAGCTGAATCGTACCGCACTGCCAGGTTCTGCCGAGACTGTCCTTGATATGGAAGTCAAGCTTGGGACCGTAGAATGCGCCGTCACCCTCATTGACTATATAGGTCTTACCTACGCTTGTAATGGCGTTAGCAAGGGCGTTTGTGGCGATTTCCCAGTCTTCCTCGGAGCCGATATGGTCCTCGGGCATGGTGGAAAGTTCAATTTCATAGGGAAGTCCGAACAGCCCGTAAACCTCGTCAAAGAGCTGAGCGATTCTGACAACCTCATCGGTAATCTGCTCGGGAGCAAGAAGAATATGAGCATCATCCTGAGTGAAGCAGCGAACACGGAAAAGACCGTGAAGAGCGCCGGAAAGCTCGTTTCTGTGAACTCTGCCCAGTTCGCCGTAACGAAGGGGAAGTTCCTTATATGAGTGGGGCTCAAGGTCATAGACAAGGATACTGCCGGGGCAGTTCATGGGCTTGATAGCAAAGTCCTCATCCTCAATAACGGTAGTGAACATATCATCGTGATAATGCTCCCAGTGACCGGAGGTTTCCCAAAGGGAACGCTTCATAATCTGAGGAGTGGAAATTTCAAGATAATCCCATTTTTTATGAACCTGATGCCAGTAATCAATAAGAGTATTGCGAAGAATCATACCGTTGGGAAGGAAGAAGGGCATACCGGGTGCTTCGTCACGGAGAACGTAAAGTCCCAGCTCTCTGCCAAGCTTTCTGTGGTCTCTCTTCTTTGCTTCTTCAATGGCTTCAAGATATGCTTCAAGGTCCTCTTTCTTTGTGAAAGCGGTTGCATAAATTCTCTGGAGCATCTTATTCTTTTCATTGCCTCTCCAGTAAGCGCCCGTTGCAGAGGTAAGCTTGAACGCCTTTACTTTACCGGTTGAACCCAGGTGAGGGCCTGCGCAAAGCTCTGTAAATTCACCCTGCTTATAGAAGCTGATGTTTTCACCCTTATCTGCGTGCTCCCTGACAAGCTCTACCTTGTAGATTTCACCCAGGTCTTCATAGTATTTAATAGCTTCGGCGGGTGTCATTTCAAATCTTTCAAGGGGAAGATTCTCCTTGATAATCTTCTTCATTTCCGCTTCAATCTTCTCAAGGTCATCGGGAGTAAAGGGCTTCTCAACGTCAAAGTCGTAATAGAAGCCGTTTTCAATTGCGGGACCGATGGCAAGCTTGGCCTCGGGGAAGAGGCGCTTAACTGCCTGAGCGAGAATATGAGAAGCGGTATGACGGTAAGTTCTCTTGCCGTCATCATCGTCAAATGTAAGAATTTCAAGGGCGCAGTCTTTATCAATCGCAGTTCTTAAATCTTTGACTTCACCGTCAATTTTGCATACGCAGGCAACTCTTGCAAGCCCGTCGCTGATACTCTTTGCGATTTCGTATGCGGAAATGCCGTTTTCAAATTCACGGACATCGTCTCTGATGGTAACCTTTACCATAGTTATCATCCTTTCAAAATAATAAAATCCCACCCCGAATAACGAGGTGAGATATAATTTACATCCCACGGTTCCACCCGCTGTTCCGACATAAGCCGGCACTCTGAAGCTTTAACGCAGCCATACGGCGTGACTTGTTTCGCCACACACTCGGCAGTGGTACCCTGACAATACGGAATGTCATTCTTTCAGCCGTGAAATGACTCTCTGTAAATCCGATATCTCGGCAGGACTCTGCCTCAAAGATTTCAATATTTGGTGATATATTATCACTATATGTTGGGATTGTCAACAATAAATTGCACAAAATATACAGAAATTGCTTGACAATGCACCATAATTAGTATAGTATAGCAACGTGGTGTTTTATGGATACTATATCTTGATATGCATCATTATTGAATTTTTCACTTCAATACGATAAAGCGGATAACCGCACCTACAAAAATCTGAAAGGAGGCAAAAAATGCCCGCATTTTTAGTTCCCGTAATTGCAGCGGCAGCTGCTCTTATAATCGGCGGAATTATCGGATTTATAATCGGCGGTCAGCACAGAAAAAAGGTTGCCGAGGCAGCTATCGGCTCAGCCGAAAAAGAAGCAAATAAAATCCTTTCCGACGCCATCGCAGCATCCGAAGCAAAGAAAAAAGAAGCAATTCTCGAAGCGAAGGATGAGATCCACAAACAGAGGACCGAAACCGAAAAGGAGCTTCGTGAAAGACGTTCCGAAGTTCAGAGACTGGAACGCCGCATAACCCAGAAGGAAGAAACTCTTGAAAAGAAAACCGAAACCCTCGAGAAGAAGGAAGAGGTGCTTGAAGGCAAAATCAAGAACGCCGACGCAAAGCTTGAAGAAGTTGAGCGTATGAAAAACAGCGAGCTTGAAATGCTTGAAAGAATTTCCGGTTTTTCACAGGAGCAGGCAAAATCCTACATCATCAGCAAGCTTGACGACAAGCTTGACCATGAAAAAGCCCTGAGAATTCAGGAGGTTGAGCAGAGGACAAAGGACGAGGCGGATAACCTTGCAAGAGAGATTATCACCACCGCAATCCAGCGTTGTGCCGCTGACCATGCAAGCGAAGCTACCGTATCCGTAGTTCCCCTTCCCAATGACGAAATGAAGGGCAGAATCATCGGCAGAGAGGGCAGAAACGTACGTACCCTCGAAATGATTACCGGTGTTTCCCTTATAATTGACGACACTCCCGAGGTAATCACGATTTCCTCATTTGACCCCGTAAGAAGAGAGGTCGCAAGACTTACTATCGAAAAGCTCATTCAGGACGGCAGAATTCATCCCGCCAGAATCGAAGAGCTTTATGAGAAGGCAAAGAAAGAGGTTGAGCAGACAATTAAGCAGACCGGTGAGAGAGCTCTCATTGATGCAGGTGTCAACAACGTCAACCCTGAAATCGTAAAGCTTCTCGGTAAGCTGAGATACCGTACCAGCTACGGTCAGAACGTACTTAACCATTCACTTGAAGTTTCCTATATCGCAGGTCTTATGGCATCCGAACTCGGTGCCGACATCAAGAGTGCAAAGAGAGCCGGTCTCCTTCACGATATCGGTAAGGCACTTGACCACGAGATGGAAGGTACCCACGTTGCTCTGGGTGCTGAATTCGCAAAGAGATACAAGGAAAACGACATTATTCTCAACGCCATTGAAGCTCATCACGGAAACGTAGAGCCCAAGAGCACCGTTGCAATTCTCGTTCAGGCAGCTGACGCTATTTCCGCGGCAAGACCCGGCGCAAGAAGAGAAGATCTTCAGAACTACATCAAGAGACTTGAAGCTCTTGAAGGCATTGCCACATCATTTGAAGGCGTTGAACGTTCATTTGCAATTCAGGCAGGCCGTGAGGTCAGAATCATCGTCAAGCCCGAAACGGTTTCCGACGACAGAATGGTACTTCTTGCAAAAGAAATTGCCGAAAAGATTGAAAACACCATGGATTATCCCGGTGAAATCAAGGTTAATCTCATCAGAGAGACACGTGCTCTCGGCATAGCAAAATAAAAATACCAAGCCCGTTGAAGAGGAAGCTTCCTCTCCGACGGGTATTTTTATGTGTCGGAGTAAATATTTATTACTGCAAAACAAAGCATTTTCACAAGCCGGATGTTGATAATTACGCCTTGACATAAACGGGCAAATATCATAAAATAATCCTGCAAACCTCAAATTAGAAAGATGATAATATGATTATTTTTGCAATCGGTGACGTTGTATCAGACAAGGGCTGTGAATTTCTCAGAAAAAAACTGCCCTCATTCAAAAAAGTTAAGGGAATTGATTTCGTAATTGCAAACGGCGAAAATTCCGCAGTAGGCAACGGTATCCTCCCCCACTCCGCAGATTATCTTTTTGACAGCGGAGTTGATTTCATTACAACCGGCAATCACGTATTCCGCAGAAGAGAAATCTACGATTACCTTGATACAAAAAAAGGAATAATCCGTCCCGCCAATTTTCACAGAGAATCTCCCGGCAGGGGTTGGGAAATCGTTGACCTGGGCAAAACGAGAATCTGCGTTATCAACCTTTCCGGCAGAGTATACATGGATGACTGTGACAATCCCTTTGAAACAATGGACAGGATACTGGATGAGGTTGACTGTAAAATCAAAATCGTGGATTTCCATGCAGAGGCAACCGCGGAAAAGGGTGCAATGGGAAGTTACCTTGACGGCAAGGTTTCCGCTGTATTCGGCACTCATACGCACGTTGCCACAGCCGATGCAAAAATTCTGCCCTGCGGTACGGGATTCATTACGGATATCGGCATGACGGGTCCGAAAAATTCCATTCTCGGCATAAAGGCGGATACATCCGTCAGATGGCTCAGAACGGGTATGCCCGCAAGATTCGAAACCGCCGACGGCCCCTGCTCAATGTGGGGATGTATATTTGATATTGATGAACAAACAGGCACCTGCGTCAGCATTGAAAGTGTCTGTGTGGAGTAAAAATGCAGAAATTACTTGGATATATGCGTGCCGCCTCCCAGCAATACGATATGATTGACGAGGGTGACAAAATCGCCGTTGGTGTAAGCGGCGGCAAGGATTCACTTGCTTTACTGTGCGGCATGGCGAAAATGCGGGATTTCTATCCGAAAAAATACGAAATCGTCGCCGTTTCTCTGGATATGCGTTTCGGTGACAAGGACGGAGATTTCAGCGAAATAAAACAACTCTGCGATAAACTGGGCGTAGAATATATCGTAAAGCCCACCGGTCTTGCAAGTCTGATTTTTGACGTGAGAAAAGAAAAAAATCCCTGCTCACTTTGCTCAAAAATGAGAAGGGGCGTGCTGAACAACACCGCAAAGGAGCTGGGCTGCAATAAGCTGGCTCTCGGTCACCACCTTGATGACGTGGCGGAAACATTCATAATGAATCTTTTTAACGGGGGTACTCTTGACTGCTTTATGCCCGTAACCTATCTGTCAAAGGCGGATATTACGGTAATAAGGCCCATGATTTTCGCAAGAGAAAGCGACTGTGCAAGAGTGGCAAGAAAGGAAAATCGGCCCGTGAAAATAAGCGTCTGCCCTGCAGACGGAGTCACGGAGAGAGAGGAAGTAAAACAGTTCCTTTCATCCCTTGAAAAGAAATACGGCAACGTCAGAAGCAAGATACTTGCCGCAATGCAAAAGAAAGAAATTAACGGATATTGATAACAAAGCCCGCCGGAGAGTGTACGCTCTCCGACGGGTATATTTTTTGCATGATGATTATTTATTTTCCTGCTTAAGCTCCTCTGCCTTTGCCTGCCAGGTCTTACGAAGGGCGATAACGGGGATAAGGATTACAACGGATACGATTGCCGAAGCAAGGAAGATGGCGGGAACGGGAACGTTTACGATTTCACCGTAATCGTTGGTATAGGTGCCGTCAGCAAATCTTTCAATAACAAAATTGCCGATGGCGGGTCCGATAACCATGGGCAGAAGCACCTGGAATATCATTCTGATTCCCTGGAACTGGCCTACCTTGTCCTCGGGAGTGAAGTCACGAACTGCGGCATTGAGAATAATCATGAGCAAGCCGTAACCCACAAGCACGGGAATGGCAGCAAGAGCAAATATGCCGAGAGACTTTGCAAAGAAAGCAAAGGTAAGTCCCGCTACGAAAATAATGATGGTGGGAAATACGAAAAGCGCCTTGCCGAATTTATCAATAAGCTTACCGATAAGGATAAGACCGACTACCACAACGATTACCGCCACAACTGCAATACCGATTGTTGCGGGGGTAAGTGCCTCACCGATTTTATTGAAATCAAAGCCGAGATGATGCTGAAGATAAATGAAGATATAAGGGAAGAAGCACTGTACCGCAATATTGTAAACGCCTACGGAAGCAAGTGCAAGGTAAAGGGGCTTATTATCCTTGACAACTGAAGGTCTGAAGCCGTAAATAAGGTCACCGAAGAAATTGCTCTCTTTCTTTTCGCCGCTGAGGGAATCCTTAACCGTAAACAGACCGATTATACCGCAGAGGATTACAAGGCCGCCAAGTGCTTCAAAGCAGACGGGATAACCAAAGCCCTCTGCACACATTGGGAATGCGACAGTTACAGCAACCATGGCAAATACTCCTACGAGAGAAAGTATGCTTTCGGTGGTGGCTCTGTTTTCATCGCAGGTAATATCCGTTACCCATGCATTGAATGCCGCATCATTACCGGTTGAGCCCATGAAGGTCATAAGGCAGTCCATAATAATAACCGCATTTACCGTCATTATTCTGATGCGTTCTTTATCGTCAATTCCCAGAAGGGAAGCTATGTTTTCTCTTGTAATGAACGCGAAAGCGATAACCGTGAAGCCCCAGAAGATATAACCGCCGCATATAAAGAGCTTTCTCTTATTCACCTTATCTGACAAAGTACCCATTATAAGTGTTGTAAGTACCGCGGCAACGGCACTCCAGGCAACCATGTGGGAAATATCCTTGGGCGTACCGCCTACGTCATTGAAAAGAAAGGTATTGAAAAACTGATTTTCAACCGCCCACGCAATCTGACCCATAAGACCGAAAAGAATAAGATTAAAGGTCAGACGGGCACCTAATTTTTTACTTTTTTCCATTACTGCAACTCCTTTTATTCAGCGGTATCGGGGACCGTATTATTATGGGGAACATTTGCGGAAATCGTCTCGATAAAATCCTCTGCCGAAAGTATTTCAACATTATCACCGAGGGCATCAACAAATTTCCCGATTGATTCTGTTTTCATTGTCCAGGCGTGAACACAGATAAGTGAATATCCGTTTATACTGTGTATGTCAAAGGGATAGACGTTTACGATATCCGCCTGCTGTTTTATCCACTCGTCAGTTGCGCCGTCATATCCGTCGCTGTTCCAAAGGGAAAGACGGGTGCTGACAAAGGGCTTGTCATTGCTGAACCAAATTCTGCCCTTGCCCGCCTCGTATCTGTCGGGGTCAAGATAAAGCAAACCGCCGTCAATATTATCATATCTTGAGAAATAGCCGAATGAATAAATCATATCCGCTTCCTTGCGCAGATAATAGTCATCAAGAATTGTGATTATACGCTGATTGCTTTTAAGCATTGCCGCCGCCGTATCCCTTGAATACTTATCAAGAGCTGATTTTTTGAACTGTGAAGGATTGGCGTATGCAACACCCGAAGGACCGCAGACAAAGGTATTTGTCATACCTGCGGAATTATAAATTTTATTATGAATAAGGGGAGAAAATTCGTTTGCAACAGGTGAAAAAGTCCAGCTCATTTTGACATCA
Source organism: Clostridia bacterium (assembly GCA_024404015.1). GTDB lineage: Bacteria > Bacillota > Clostridia > Oscillospirales > Acutalibacteraceae > CAG-177. The sequence continues at coordinate 12,273 of JAKSQQ010000010.1, read as the reverse complement.
TTCAGATTGTCAACCTTGTCAAAGTACTCTCCGTAGCCGTTGTTCATTATCCATTGAACGTTATCACCGTCGGAAAACAGCAGACAGACATAGTGCTTGGTTTCGTCCGTATGAGCCACCGCATTACTCTCCTGCTTAACAACGGGGACATCAATGTGACAGAGATAACTTGTATTTTCACTGTAATCAACGGGAGTAAGGGTACACCCCTGCTTTGAAAGAAGAGAAACGCACTTTTTCTCGTTCTGAACCCAACCGAGAAATCTTGTATTCTCTCCGAAATATTTTGCAACCTTTTTAAGGAATCTCATTCCGCTGTCATCGGACTCGGTATAGCAGCAGTACCATCCCTGCTGAATTGCAAGATCTCTGACACCGGGCTGGGTATATTTTACATGAATAACCGCTCCCGGATTGAATTTATCCTTAAGCTCATCAAAATACTTCTTTTGGAGGTTAAGGTCATTCGTTTCCGTAGTCAAATCCTTTTTGACCGTCAGCACGCCCTCCCCCAATTTATCAAGGACCTCACGGGTGACGGGAAGCCAACCGTAAACCGTTGCAAAATTAACCGCAACATTCAGCGAATAGGCAAATTCCGATTTTTCCCATACAACACATCCTCTGTCGGTGATACAGGGCATGAATTTCTCAATGAGGGAATACAAATTCCAATCCTTACCCTCACCGTCTTGACGGATAAGGTTTTTGCCCATCTGCTCAAGCTCATTCAGATAGCTTCTGTGAACGCTGTTGAAGGCAATGTAAATACAGGGATTTTTCTTTGCCACAAGGCCCTGAAGGGATATAAGGCATCTTATTTCTTCTTCGCTGTGTCCACCGGGATTCACAACGTAAATATCTTCACCTAAATCAAGCTTTTTTGTAATTCTGTAATCCTCAAGCTCCGACAAGGGCTCTGCATCGGGAATACGGGGATAAAACGACGTGATGATTCCCGTAAAAAACAGAACGGCTGCCGTAAAGAAAGCAGTTATTTTCGTCAATAAAGCAGGCATATCTCTCTCCGTTATATCAAGCGGAAAAAGGCACACCGTAAAGTGTGCCTCGCCGTTTATAATTAAAGTTCAATATATTTTCCGATAAATTCTCTGACCTTATTCCAGTACATTTCAGGTTCAAAGAAAGCGGATGCCGCATGGGTGGCGTTGGGAACGGAAAGCATATCCTTATCGGGAGCTCCGCACGCTTCATAAAGAGGAACCATCATTTCGTAAGGAACGAAGGTATCCGCCTCACCGTGAATAAACAAAGTGGGAGTTTTGGAATGAACAATCGCCTTAATGGGAGCTGCCTCCTTGAAATCAAAGTTTCCGCGAAGCTTTGATACGGTGTTGGCGGCATAAAGAAGGGGGAAATCGGGCAGGTGGAACATGGGGCCTATCTGTGCCTGATATTCTTCCCAGGCGGAGGTATATCCGCAATCTGCAACAGCGGCAACAACGTTATCGGGAAGATCCTCGCCGGTTGTCATCATAGTTGTGGCAGAACCCATTGATACACCGTGAATTATAATCTTTGCGTCCTTGTCGATTGAAAGAATATAATCAATCCAGTCAAGAGCAAGATATCTGTCATAATAACCCATTGAACAGTAGCAGGTGGAATCGGAGCCGTGACCTATCATATGGGGACATACCGCATTGAAGCCCATTTCAAGATAATGCTTGGGATATACTGCCATACTCTTGTGAGTTGAAGTATAGCCGTGAAGGAAAAGTACGTAGTTGTGAGTCTTGTTTTCTGCAAAATAAACCTTTGCAAAGACATTTTTACGAAGGCGGAACGACCAGAGAACGGTATCGCCGGCATGCTGAGAATCAAACCATTCATCCGACTTCTTCAGTTCCTCGTTATTTGCCCAGAATGAATCCATTTCGGGATTGTCGAATCTGTTTGTTTTTGAGCGGATGAAGTTATTCATCTTGATATTGATGACACCTTCATACATGATTTCGCCTGCCAGAAGATATGCTGCGCCTGCACCGAGAGCAACCTTTGCGGCTGTCTTACAAACCTTTTTCATTTCACGGTCTTCCTTTCAGAATAAGTTTTTCTATGGCATAACCGACTCCGCCCTCCTTATTGGAGAGAGATACGAAATCGGCAATATCTTTTACCTGCTCCGAAGCGTTTGCCATTGCGACCGCAACGCCCGCGCTTTTAAGCATTTCATAATCATTGTCACTGTCACCGAAGGCAAAGGTATTTTTACGGTCAATACCGAGCATATCAATAACCTTGCCCATCGACTTGCATTTATTGTTGCCCTTGCTGACAATGTCAAAATAATAGTCAAAAGTGAAATACGAAATATAATCCGACAGGGAATCCAGATAATCCGTGCCCACGTCCTTACTGACGGCTATCACCTGAATACCGTCATCCGCTGTTTCTCTGACATAATCGTCATAAGTTGCAACGGGAGTCTGATAGGGAGCAAGGGGTCTGTCTCTGTTGGTGGTAAGACAGCTTTTATTAACTCCCTCAAAAGCCGCCCAAAAGGGAGGGTTATCATAAATATGTCGGGCAATCATATCAACCGTGCTTTTGGGAATACAGTCCGCAAAGGACTCCTTATCTCCTACGGTAATCATGGTACCGTTACCCGAAAGCACACCGTCAAATTCCACCTGGCTCAGCACCTCGGGAGGAATGTTTCCCTTGCTTCTGCCCGTATTGATGAACACTTTGTGCCCCATTGCTCTGACCGCATTTACGGCGTCAATATTCCTTTGGGGAATAACGTGGTTATCGCCGGTAAGGGTACCGTCAATATCTATGAACAGGGCACAGATTTCGCCTCGGCCACTCATGCTTCAACCTTATGGAAGGTCTTTTTACCCTTTTTAACAACAATTGCCTTTTCGGAAAGGGCCTGCTTTGAATATGAAGTATAGGTATCGGTTACCTTTTCGTCGTCAACGGAAACGGCATTCTGCTCGCAAAGCTTTCTTGCTTCGCTTCTTGACTTTGCAATACCGGTCTTGACGAGAATACCGAGAATATCAATCTTACCGTCTGTAAAATCGGCATCCTCAAGCTTTGTTGAAGGCATATTCTCTGCATCTGCACCGCCGCTGAAAAGTGCCTTTGCGGTTGCCTGCGCCTTGTCTGCCTCCTCATCGCCGTGAACAAGCTTTGTGAGCTCGTAGGCGAGGATTTCCTTTGCCTTGTTGAGCTGACTGCCTTCCCATTTATCCATTTCGTCAATTTCTTCAAGAGGAAGGAAGGTGAGCATGCGGATACACTTAAGAACATCGGCATCGTCAACATTGCGCCAATACTGATAGAAATCGTAGGGTGAGGTCTTTTCGGGGTCAAGCCATACTGCGCCTGAAACGGTCTTGCCCATCTTTTTGCCTTCGGAGTTGAGCAGAAGGGTAATGGTCATGGACTGTGCCTTTGCCTCCTCCTCCTGAAGACCGAGCTTACGGCGGATAAGCTCACGGCCGCCGAGCATATTGCTCCACTGGTCGTCACCGCCGAACTGAAGATTACAGCCGTACTTATTGTAAAGAACATAGAAGTCGTAGGACTGGAGAATCATATAGTTGAACTCAAGGAACGAAAGGCCCTTTTCCATTCTCTGCTTGTAGCACTCGGCACGAAGCATATTGTTTACCGAGAAATAGGGGCCGACTTCACGAAGGACCTCAATGTAATTAAGGTCAAGAATCCAGTCGGCATTATTAACAAGCAGTGCCTTTCCGTCGGAGAAATCGATGAATCTGCTCATCTGCTTTTTGAAGCATTCGGCATTGTGCTGAATAGTCTCCGCCGTCATCATTTTACGCATATCACTTTTGCCGGAGGGGTCACCTATCATAGCCGTACCGCCGCCGATAAGGGCGATGGGCTTATTGCCTGCCATCTGAAGTCGTTTCATAAGGCAAAGAGCCATGAAATGACCTACGTGAAGGGAATCGGCGGTAGGGTCAAAACCGATATAGAAAGTGGCCTTGCCGTTATTGACAAGCTCACGTACCTTTTCTTCGTCAGTTACCTGAGCGATAAGTCCTCTTGCTTTAAGTTCTTCATAGATTTGCATAGCGAATGTGTCCTTTCAAAGCTGATTACAGCATATTTCAATCTATTTTATTATATGCATGTGATTTTGTCAAGAAAAGAATAACACAAATTACACCTGCTCTGATACTTGAAATTCTCATGACGGTATGATATAATCCGTGTGCAAATTCAGAGGAACGGAAGAATTGTATGACAAAAAAACCGAATCTGATTTACGTTTTCGCGGACCGGCTCAGATATTAAACAGTTGACTTCAACGGTGACGAAAAAGAATTTCTGTTTGATAACGTCAAGGGCCCGTTCCGGAGGGTAAATCCGGCAAAGAATCCGGAATATGCAGACATAACAAAAAAGATACTTGAAGACTTACGACAAAGGAGAAAAATATGTTACTTGATTCACTTCTTGCAAAGGTTTTCTACAAGCTCTTTGCAATATTCTTTTCACTTTACTGCACCATTACAGGTACAACAATCGCAACACCCTCAACAGAAGATATCATCAAGGCAGATCCCGATGCAAATCTTTCATTTGCAATCATTGCAGACCCTCAGGTAGGCAACTATCAGCTTGGCAGATACGCTTATTTCATGGGCGGTGCAAAGGACCTGAGAAATTCAGAGGGACTCGATGCTCTGCTAATTGCAGGTGACATTGCGGAAAACGGTCTTGCGGTTGAATATCAGCTCTTTTACGATGAGCTGGGAGACCTGGGCTTAAGATACATTGCCTGCGAAGGCAACCACGATATCCGTCTTCGTCTTTACAGCCAGAGCTTAAAGAGATTCAACGGATTTGTCAACGAACTCAACGGTGATGAGGATGCGGTAAGCTTCCATCATTCCGAAATGCTGAACGGATATAAATTCATCGTTCTCGGCTCAGACAGAACGGAATTTGAAGAAAACTATCTCAGCGATGAGCAGCTTGAATGGCTTGACGAAGAGCTTGCATCCTGCGAGAATACACCTACCTTCGTAATGGTACATCAGCCCCTCAAGGATACTCACGGACTTCCCGACGTATGGAATTCACCCATTGATTCCGCCGGCTCAATCGGCAATCAGAGCGATGCGCTGAAGGAAATACTCCTCAGCCATAAAAACGTAATTTTCATCTCCGGCCACGAGCATACCGGCTTCGGCGAATACACCTACGAGAGAATCAGCGACGGCGACAGATATTTTGATTCCGTATGCCTCCCCTCATTCAGTGTGACTAATAAAGACGGCTCCGAAAACGGACACTGTCTCGGCTATATTGCAGAGGTATATGACGACAGCGTACAGTTCAGAGCAAGAGATATGCTGAACGGAAAGTGGCTCCCCGATTACGATATTGAGCTTCCCGTTGAAGGCATACTCAGATAAGTACCGATATAAAGATAAATCCCACCGGTTACGCCGGTGGGAATTTTCATTATGCGGTAACTTTATCCGTTTCGTTTTCTTCCGCTTCAATACGTGCCTTTGCATCATCATAAAGAGCAAAAATTTCTTCAAGGTTGCCGTACTGTTCCTTTTGTTTCATAAGCTTTGCGGCATCAAGATAGGGCTTTGCGGCACGGTTGAAAAACGCGTGATTATCCATTTCCTTCTGTGACATTTCACGGGCAACCTTACGCCTTGTAACAAGCTGTGATACCTCATATTTAAGGGCTCTTTCAGCCGACTTGTTTCCGACTTTCCTGGCGGCGGTGATTTTGGCATTGATTTCCTTGATTTCCTTATCGCAGAAATCCTCCTCATCGTACCAGCCCTGAAGGATTATGAAATCCGGCTCAGCAAATTCTTTTTTACCGTCAAAGTATTTGTGATATGCCTTGTATGCGGAAATCTTATTTCTTGCGATTTCAATGCAGGCACTGCGGAATTCCTTCTCGTCATTTGAGGATTTAGGCATTGATTTTGCGGTCTTCAATTCATTTTTGACCTCGGAAAGCTCGTATTTTGCGATACCCTCAAGTCCCTCCGACAGAACGGACTCGCCCGCTTCAAGCTTGTGTACGTAAAGGGGTGAGGAGAATTTATTAACCTCCTGCATAACGAATCCGGCAATCTGTATTTCTTCATTGACTGCAAGCTTCTCTTTGTATGCCTTCTTTGACTCTTTACGCTGTGATTTATCCTTGATTTGTCTGTAATCATTTTTGCTGATTTCGGCGGGAGTCATATTCCTAAGTTCTTCCGCTTTCTTAATTATATCAACGGTTTCAACAAGGTCTCTGTCCTTAAGCATTCCGTTGCCGTAATCCTCGAACATTGCTCTTATCTTGAGGGCTCTTACTACGGATTTCTGTTTGGTTTCGTTAAAATCGTACCAGAAATACGGAATTACGTTTGCCAAAGCACCCACGGCTGAAAAGATAATCAGAACGTGAAGAAGCTTGAGAAGAATATTCGGATCGTAGAGTGCGGAATTTGCATTAAGATAGTTATCCTGCCCCTGGGCAAGCTGTTCGGAAAGAATCTGACCGACGGTCTTGTCACCTATCATCCTGGAAAGGATGGCAGGGTCGGCGGTTACTCTTGCCGCCACCTCTTTGGTAAGGCCGTTTTTCTCATATACAACGGGAAGAACGGATGAGGTTGCAAGGGTGATTACGGTACCGATTGTGGCAACTGCAGAGAACATACCGTCAATTCTTTCTCCCGTAACATACTGCTGATAGTCACGGATATCTGCCTGAATTGACGGATTGAGAATAAGGGCAAAGGAGCCCATAAACGCATTGAGATAAAGGCAGCCGAGAACAAGCCAAATAGTAATGGAGCTGATTTCAAGAGTAGCGGGAAGCATCAGCAGAATAAACAGTATATTGAACAGATTTGTGACGACGAGAACCTTTTTCTTACCCCATTTTCTGATGAGGAAGGGGGCAAGAAGCATACCCCAGAGGGACGCATTACCGTAAATCGTAACGATGATTCCGTATTGATTTCCGTTACAGGAGCCGCCATAGTTATAGAGCCAATACATGATATTTGCGTATGCGCTTTCAAGAAAACCGATCCAACCGGCAAGGGATATTATCCAGAAGTATTTGTTCTTTGCAACGGCACGGATGGCATCAACGAATTTAACCTGAACAACGTGAGTACGCGCCTGAACTATTTTTTCCTCCGTGTTCTTGTAAACGACTATACACAGACCTATACCCAAGATACAGAGAATGGGATAAAGCAGACGGTAAACTCTGATATCCGTTGAGTTGGTGTGGAAAATATTCTGCGCAATAATCGGCGTAAAAAGATTTACGAGGGTGGGAGCAAGGGAATAAACTATGCTCTTGACAGAGGAAACGTCCGCTCTTTCCTGGGAATCGGGAGAGAGAACGTGAATAAGATTTTCGTAAGCATCGTAGAAGAAATAGTAGAAGAAGTGAAGCAGCAGATTCAGAAGCATCACTATGGCACATTTTGCCACATAAGCTCTGTCTTCGCCGAAAATCTGACCTTCACCCGTGAATTTAACCAGTGACTGATAGGGAAACCATACCATGGCGGTACATATCAAAGCCGTGGGAATACCCATTCTCACTATGTACGGTCTGTATTTGCCCGCCTTGTTTCTCGTATTGTCAATTATATTGGCACGTATACCCGTCAGGGGAATATTCGCAAGTACGGCAATTACGTACATGACGTACATATCCGTGGGATCAACGCCCAAAGTACTTGTAAGCAGGGTATTTCCCGTTGCCAGCAGGCAGGCCGTACCCAGAGTAATAATACAGTAAGCACCGATACCGCCGAAGCTGTAAGCTCCGATTTCCCTGAAGGTCATGTATCTGCCCTTCGGGGGCTTTTTCCAATAGGTAAAAACATCGGAAATGATACCTTTTGCCTTGTTAACTAATGAAGACATCCGATTGCTCCTTCCGTTTTTTTCTGACTTAGACATTATATGACAAGCTAATCCCGAATGCAATAAAAACTTGCATTTTATTGAGCAATTTGTATAAAAATTTCGCAAGAATCATACAGATTATAGTAAAAGTTCAAAATTGCTGTTGACATAACAAGTCAAATGAAGGATAATATAAAAAAGCAAAATTGCAAATATTCTCATGGAGGCAGATCATGTCATTAGTCGGAAAGAAAAACATAGCCGAGATTCTTCTTCAGGAAGGATTTATCAACGAAGAAAAATATAATCATGCCATTGAATGGCAGGAAAAGAACAACTGTTCTCTTGTTGACGCTCTTATTAACTCCAAGGCCTGCGATTCGGTTGCCATAGCCAAAGGTACCAGCATTCTCACGGGCGTTGAATACAGAGACCTTCGCGGTATTGACATTGCCGAGGGACTCCTCAAGCTCATGAAGGGTGCGGATCTCCGTAAAAACAACGTAATTCCCCTTGAATACGCAGACGAAAACAACGACGTGCTCGTAGTTGCGATGACCGACCCCAATGACATGGTCGCCATCGATAACGTTCAGCTTATCACGGGATGCCAGGTTGAGCCCATCATCGCCACCGCCGGTGATATCAACAACCTGCTGGATAAATATTTCGGCTCTGAAGAGACCATGAACGCCGTTGAGAAATTCAACAAAGAGCGTGAAGCAAAGCTTGCACAGCTTGCAGCCGAAAAGAGTGAAACCGAAGAAGAACTCAATAACTCCCCTGTCGTACTGCTTGTACGCTCAATGTTTGAACAGGCAGTACGTAAGAGAACCTCCGATATTCATATTGACGCCCACGAAACCAAGGTAGTTATCCGCTTCCGTATAGACGGTGCGCTTAAGCAGGTCATGACCTACGACATCAACCTGATGCCCGTTATCGTTACCCGTCTTAAGATTATGGCAGGTATGGATATTTCCGAAAAGCGTAAGCCCCAGGACGGTCGTATCACCATTGAGGTTGACCGCGGCGAGTACGACGTCCGTGTATCTATGCTTCCCACCTGCTACGGTGAAAAGGTCGTAATGCGTATTGCCTCCACCGTGGCTCTTACAAGAACAAAGGATAAGCTCGGTATGAGAGAACACGAGCTTAAGAGATTTGACCATATTCTTTCAAACCCCAACGGCATTATTCTCGTTACGGGACCTACCGGTTCCGGTAAATCAACAACCCTTTACACCGCCCTCTCCGAGCTGAATGATGAATCCGTTAACATCATCACGGTTGAGGACCCCGTCGAAGCAAATATCGAAGGTCTTAATCAGGTTCACGTTAATGCAAAAGCAGGTCTTACCTTCGCTTCCGCATTACGTTCAATCCTCCGTCAGGACCCCGATATTATCATGATCGGTGAGATTCGTGACTTTGAGACTGCAAACATCGCCGTTCAGGCATCTATCACAGGACACCTGGTTGTAAGTACACTCCATACAAACTCATCAACCGCAACCATTACCCGTCTTCTTGATATGGGTATTGAATCATACCTTATTGCAGACTCCGTCGTAGGCGTACTTGCTCAGCGACTTATCCGTAAGCTCTGCCCCCACTGCAAGAAGCCCAGAGAGGCAACCCGTGACGAAAAAGAGCTGCTTGAATATCCCGTAGACGAGCCCCTTACCGTTTATGAGCCCGGCGGATGTCCCCTTTGCAACGATACCGGCTTCTTCGGTCGTACCGGTGTTTACGAAATTCTTGAAATGTCCCCCAGACTTAAACACGAAATTACCATTAAGTCCAACACGGAAACTCTTAAGAAAATCGCACTTGAAGAAGGAATGCACACCCTTCGTCAGGCGGCAGGTCAGTATGTAATCGAAGGCGTAACCACCATTAGAGAGCTGCTGAAGGTTTCCGCAGAGTCATAATTGCAGATTAAGCCCCATTCGTTGGGGCTTTTTTCTTTTTCACTAAAACCTCTATATTTTATCTTGAATAAAATAAAAAATGTGGTATAATATATTTGTAAAATTGGGTATTTATTACGATTGGAGGGATAAATGTGAATGACAAGGGCAAAATCGGCTCATATCTTGATTTTTTGCTGATTGATTTGATTTCAATCGCCGCTTCATTCATTGCCTCCTACCGCATTAAATTCGGGGATTTCGGTTTCGTCAACAGCAGCGCATGGACTCCCCTGCTCTTTATCGTCTGCCTGCTGAACGCATTTTCGGCCTCGGTGCTTCAACCATACACGATGCGCCGGAGCTGAAGCCCGAAGAAACAACTGATATTAAGAAATAATCCTCAGTCCCTCTCCGGGGGGATTGAACTTACGGAGGTGAAGCCCGTGAACGGCGGCAAAACGCTTAAGAAAAAATCTAATCTGAACTGCCTGTGGGCATTTTCCATAACTGCGGGTCTTTTATTGCTTGTATACGTGCTTTACGGATTGTATCCTCTGGGAGAGAAATGTATTCTTTACAGCGATATGAAATTGCAGTATTATCCCATGCTCACGGAGTTTTACTCCCGGGTTAAGGAAGGCAGAGGGCTCATATATTCATGGAGTACCGGTCTCGGAATGCCCTTTGCGGGTAACCTCATAAATTACCTGGCCAGTCCTGTAAATCTGCTGGTACTCTTCTTCCCGAAGGATAATATCTATACCGCCATTGCTTTGATAATTCTTATCAAGGTTTCCTTTGCATCGGGATTTTTTACCTTTTATATCAACAAATCCCGGGATACAGACAGAATTTTTGCCGTTTCTCTCGGTGTTGCATATTCCCTTTGCGGATGGTTTGCAGCTTATTACTGGGATTTCATGTGGCTTGACGCCTTTGCCCTTTTCCCGATTGTTATTTACGGCATAGAGAAGCTTATTGATACCCATAAGCCCCTGACCTATATACTGTCACTTGCCCTCACCCTTATTACGAGTTTCTATATCGGTTATATGGTATGCATATTCTCCGTAATTTGGTTTCTGATTTACGAATTCTTTATCGGCAAAGACAGTATGCTACCCGTCAGACACAAAAAATACTTTTTTGAGAATTTAATCGGGTGCAATCTCGTCAGAGACGGCGGTCTGTTTGCATTTTCGTCTTTGATTGCCGGCGGTCTTGCGGCATTTGCTCTTGTTCCCGTTTTCTTTATTCTCACACGCAGCTCCGCTACGTCGGATACGTGGCCGGAAAACGGAGAGCTGTTTTTTAGATTTTTTGATTTTCTTGTTAATCACCTTGCAGACGTTGCACCCACATTCAGGTCAAAAGCAAAGGATTTGATTCCGACTCTGCCTAATATATACAGCGGAATACTTCCCGTCATACTGTCTGTATTTTTCTTTGTTTCAAAGAATCCCGCAAGGAGAGAAAAATGGGGGTTCGGTATCCTGCTTGCCCTCATGTATTTCAGTATGAATATCAACGTGCTGAATTATATCTGGCACGCATTTCACGAGCCGAACGACCTGCCATACCGTTTTTCGTTTATGTACAGCTTCCTTTTGCTGGTCATTTCGGCAAAAGCATTCGGAAATGTTAGAGATGAAAAAATATATAAATACGCAATTTCCGCTCTGCCGGTCATATTTATTGCACTGACGGCAAATAAATACGGCGTATTCGGTGTTGACAACAGTTCCGTAGTAATCAGTATCGTCGCTGCGGTAATCTTTTGTCTGTTGATGATTGCATATAAATATCTCGGCTCGTTCCGCGATTCCGTCACTCTGTTTATTGCCTTTTGTATGATTATTGAGGTGGCATATTCGGGAAGCGGAAATTACAACATTATCAAAAAACAGCCGGAGATAAAGGAAGAATATGAAAGCTTTCAGACCTTTATTGAGAAGGCAAACGAGCAAAACGACGATGACAAATTTTACAGATCTGTCTTAAGCTATGAATTAAATGACGGATGTTTCGGGTATAACGGAATAAATTTATTCTCATCCATGGCAAATGAAAGCGTGGTAAAGCTGCAGGATAAACTCGGAAACGAAACCAATAACATAAATTCCGTCAATTACGCCTGTCAGACTCCCGTTTACAATATGATGCACGCCGTCAGATATTTAGGAGATAAAGGGGCATACAGTCCTTATATCAGTGCATTCGGTTACACGAAGCTTGCCGACGGCTTCTTCAGAAGCGATTATTATCTTCCTCTTGCCTTCGGAGTAAACGAGGAGCTTGCGGACTGGAAACTGTCGGAAAATGACGTAATCGGCAATCAGGCAAACTGGTTTAATCTTGCATCCGGTACAGACGGCGCTTTTGAAAGAGTTAAATCAATCACCGTTACCGGAGAAGATATCAGACTTGATTTCGACAGTAATACCGGGATAATCAG
>JAKSQQ010000001.1 GCA_024404015.1 Clostridia bacterium | reverse complement strand
CTTCACGGATTTTATTGCAGTATACAATAACCGCTCTGTCGGGTCTCAGACCGGTTTTTCCTCCGGGGCTGTAAGAATCGGTGCTTCTGGGCTTCTTGGCAACGGTATAGTGAGCCACCATTGAGTCAATATTTCCGCTGCTGACGAGAAATGCGAGACGAGGTCTGCCGAAGCGTTTGAAATCGTCAAGATTTTTCCAATCCGGCTGGGGAAGCACGGCAACACGGAATCCTTCGTTTTCAAGCACTCTGGTGATTATGGCAGGTCCGAATGAGGGGTGGTCAACATAGGCGTCGCCGGTGACGAACACAAAGTCAACCTCATCCCATCCTCTGTCAAGCATATCCTGTTTTGTAACGGGTAAAAAGCTCATAAATTATCAGTCAAATAAATCGTCAAATCCGCGTGAATCGTTATCGTCTGCAAAAATATCATCCACGCTTATGGGTCTGTCTATGAAATCGTCGTCAAGATTATCGTCATCCTCATCTTCGATTTCAGCATCTGTTTCGTCGTCTTCTTCCTCATCGTCATAGATATCGGAAAAATCGTCAACCTCATCGGGTTCGTCAATATCTATTGATATTTCTTCGGGCTCATCGTCTTCATCTGTTTCGTCATCAAGGTCAAAGGGAGGCGTGTCGTCCTCTTCCCCGTCCTCATAAATATCGGAAAAATCGTCGACCTCATCGGGTTCATTTTCTTCATCATCAGCCTTATCGTAGGATGAATCGGAGTAGATATCCTCAAAACCGCCGCTTTCTTCTTCCGCTTCTTCGTAATCGTCTTCAAGCTCTTCCGTTTCTTCCTCGTATTCCTCCTCGTATTCTTCCGATACGGGAGCGGAAACGGGTGAAAGGTCGGAGAAACTCATCTGATCGTCACGGGGCTTTGCTATGCCGCTGGTGGCAAGTGCCTGCCTCTCATACCAATCCTGCATGGAAACAAGGATTTCTCTGGGCTTTGCACCCTGGGCGGGGCCTACGATGCCGTTATCCTCAAGCTGATCCATTACTCTGGATGCTCTTGCATAACCGAGCTTCAGCTTCTTCTGAAGCATTGTAGTGGATGCCTGACCTGCCTGAATGACAACCTCGGCTGCCTGATTGAACATGGGATCAAGAGGATCATCCTCGTCACCCTCGTCATCATATCCGCCCTTCTTGTCTGCGTTTGCGGCAGCGGCGGCCTTGGCTTCAATTTCCTTCATGGTTTCGTCATTGTAGCTTGCGGTTGCATACTTCTTGATATGGTCTACAACGGTTTCAACTTCTTCATCGGAGATGTAACAGCCCTGGATTCTCACGGGCTTTGAAGTGCCTACGGGCAGGAACAGCATATCGCCGTTACCCAGAAGCTTTTCGGCTCCGCCCTGGTCCATGATAATTCTTGATTCCATACCGTTGGAAACCTTAAGTGCAATTCTTGAAGGAATATTTGCTTTGATAAGTCCCGTAATAATATCAGCACGGGGGCTCTGAGTGGCGATTACAAGGTGAATACCTGCCGCACGTGCCATCTGAGCAAGTCGGCAAATGGAATCCTCAACCTCTTTGGGAGCTACCATCATAAGGTCTGAAAGCTCGTCAATGAAGATGACGATATGATGCATCTTCTGTAATTCATCGCTTGAATTGGCTTTTTTATTGTAACCCTTGATATCTCTGACCTGGTTTTCGGAGAATATCCTGTATCTCTTTTCCATTTCACTGACAGCCCAGCCCAAAGCACCTGCCGCCTTTCTGGCATCGGTAACTACGGGAACGTCAAGATGGGCAATGCCGTTGTAAATGGTAAATTCAACCTGCTTGGGGTCAATCATAACCAGCTTAACGTCATCGGGTGACGCATTATAGAGAATGCTGATTATCATGGTATTCATGCATACGGATTTACCTGAGCCGGTAGTACCCGCAACAAGAAGGTGAGGCATTTTGGTAAGGTCGGCACATATAACGTTACCGGTAATATCCTTACCGAGAGCAACATTCAGCTTACTCTTCTGACTGCCTGCTCTGAATGTATCCGTGTCAATGATTTCACGCATTGAAACCATGGATTTTGCGTCATTGGGAATTTCAATACCGATAGCGGCTTTGCCGGGAATAGGTGCTTCAATACGGACACTCTGTGCCGCAAGGTGAAGGGCGATATCATCGGCGAGGGAGGTAATCTTACTGATACGGACACCTGCATCGGGCATAAGCTCGTATCTGGTAACGGAGGGACCTCTGACAATATCCGTCACGCTTGCCTTAATCTTAAAGCTGTCAAGGGTTTCAAGCAATTTATTTTTACCCATGAGCATTTCCGCTTCAACGTTTGAGAAGGAGGTCTTTGCGGGCAAATCAAGGCAATCAATTGAGGGGAGGACATAATCCCTCTTAACCTCGGGAAGGGACTCCGATTTATCCTCAACCTGAATATCAACAGAGGGTCTTCTGATTCTTTTCTTAATGGGCTTTTCTTCGGGTTTTTTCTCCGTAATTTCATCCTCTGTACGGATTTCAGATACAGCTTCCGTGACGGCTTCGTCAACGGCTTCCGCCGCTTTTTCGGCTACTTTGGAAGCTATGACAGTCTCACCGGGAAGAGGAGAATGAAGAGCTGCCGCCGCAGCAGTTGCGGGTGTACCGTCAAGAGTGGGAATACCCGGTAATGAGGCGGGAAGGGAATGCAGAGGAATCTTGGGCATTTCGGGCTCTGAAAGAGGAGAATCGTAATTCTCGTCAAAGCCGGGTTCTTTTACAAATACGTCTCCGCCCGAGGTGAACACACCGGGCTTGGGTTTCTTTTCAATCTGTTCGGGAAGTTTCTTTTTCTTTTCTTCCTCGGCTTTTTCCTGCTCAATACGTTCCTGTTCCGCTTTTTCGGCAAGAAGACGTTCCCTTTCGGCTCTTGCTTCCTCACGGCGAATCGCAGATTCCTCAAAGCGTTTGCCTGCTTCGTCACCGATTGCTCTGACGGGCTTTTTGATATAGGAGAAAAGTACGGGAAGGGTGATACCCGTAAGCAGTAAAACCGCGACAATCGCAAGGAGAATAAGGGTAACGAGGGCACCTGTTTTGCCGAAAAGCTTGCCGAATAATCCGCCTACTATGGCACCCAGTACGCCGTCTGCCTTTCCGCCCTGCTCTATGGCATTCTGCCATACCTCGGTAATCTGGTCGGGTACGGATTTATCGGAAATAATATCGGAATCATAAGCAAAAAGATGAATTACCGATGAGAGAAAGAGAACAAAACCCCCTGCACTTGCCACATTGAGAGCCGCGCCGCCCAGGGGCTTACCCTTGGCGTAGATTACACCCATATAAATAAGCAGAATGGGAATGATATAAGCGGAAATTCCGAAAATACCGAACATTCCGTTATGCATATAAGTCCAGACGTTTTCTCCCTCAATAAACACTATTGCAAGCATAAAGAGGGCAACCGCAACAAGCACGATAGCAGTAACCTGACCGTTGCCTGAGGCAACAGCCGTTGTCTTCTGATTTGCCGGGGCGGTATTCTTCTTAGCCGGAGAAGAATTCCTGCTCTGTGAGGGCTTCTTTGTCTGTGAACCCCCGCTCTTTTTACCTGATGTATTAGCCAACCTTTTCATCTCCAAATATAGTAGTGTGAGCAACATAATTTACACATTTTAGCATATATATAGAAATTATATCACTATTTTGAAATCAATGCAACACTTATTGTTTTAGAATAATAATTTTCATTGTAGATTTACATTTGGTGTATCTCCGCACTGTAAAAACGGGTTGAAATAAAGCGTGAAGGGTGATATCATCAGCATTGAGGTGAATGATATGGAAGAAAAAATCCGTGAACTCAACAAAATGATAGAAGAAAGCAGTAACATAGTATTTTTCGGCGGTGCAGGTGTATCCACGGAAAGCGGCATACCGGATTTTCGCTCCGCAGACGGAATATACATGATGGACTATAAATACCCTCCCGAGGAGATAATAAGCAGAAGCTTTTTTGACGCTCACCCGAAGGAATTTTTTGAGTTTTACAAGAAATATTTTTACTACCCCGATGCGAAGCCCAACATCACCCATCTGAAGCTTGCACAACTTGAAAAAGCAGGGAAGCTGAAGGCGGTAATCACCCAGAATATAGACGGACTGCACACGGATGCAGGCAGTGAAACCGTGTATGAGCTTCACGGCTCCGTACTGAGAAATTACTGTATGAAGTGCGGTAAATTTTACCCCATCGAACACATTGTAAACAGTGACGGAATACCGAAATGCACCTGCGGAGGAACGGTAAAGCCCGACGTGGTGCTTTATGAGGAATCCCTTGACACTGATACGATTGAGGGGGCTGTAAATGCAATTTCGCAGGCAGATATGCTCATAGTGGCAGGCACCTCCTTAAGAGTATATCCTGCGGCCGGATTCATAAGATACTTTAAGGGTAAAAACATAGTCCTCATCAACCGTGACTCCACCGAAATGGACTCAATTTTCGGTCTCGTCATTAACGGTAATCTCGGAGAAGTAATGAATAAAATTGAGATATGAATCGTGCCCCGCGCCCTTCAGCGCGGGGATTTTTGCCTCTGAAATGCATTATTTGTATATTATTAACATAAAAGTAATATGTATTTTAGTTAATATTTTACATCTTTCTTGGTGCATTTATGCTCAGTGTCTATTGTTTTTTATAATTTATGGTGATATAGTATTTATCGGTTAGAATATAATTTGGAGGTTATACTATGAACTATGATGTAGCAGTTGTAGGCGCAGGTGTCGTCGGCTCACTTATTGCCCGCGAGCTCAGTCGCTACAACATCAAGGTTGCTCTTCTTGAAAAGTGCAACGACATGGCTATGGGTACTTCAAAGGCAAACTCAGCCATCGTTCACGCCGGCTTTGATGCAAAGCCCGGTACTCTCAAGGCGAAGCTGAACGTTGAAGGCACTGCTCTTATGCCCGAGCTTTGCAAGACACTCAGTGTCCCCTTCAAGCCCGTCGGTTCCCTTGTAGTTGCTTTTTCGGATGAAGAAATGGAAACCGTAAAAGAGCTTCTTGAAAGAGGCGTTGCAAATGGTGTTCCCGGCCTTGAGATTTATGACCAGGCAAAGCTTCGTGAGGTTGAGCCCGCTATCAGCGACGAAGCAAAGGGCGCTCTTTGGGCTCCCAGCGCAGGCATCGTTTGTCCTTACGAACTGACTATCGCCGCAGCTGAAAACGCAGTAGTCAACGGCACGGAATTCATCCGCAACTTTGCTGTTGAAGCAATTGACTATGACGGAAACGAATTCACAATCAAGAGTGCCGACAGCTCAATCAAGGCAAAGACAGTCATCAATGCCGCAGGCGTTTACTGTGACGAAATCGCAGCTCTCATCGGTGACAATTCCATTCACACCGTTCCCCGTAAGGGCGAATATATGCTTTGCGACAAGTCAATCGGCGGCCTTGCAAAGCACACAATCTTCCAGTGTCCCTCAAAGATGGGCAAGGGTATCCTTGTAACTCCCACGGTTGACGGCAATCTCCTTATCGGTCCCAGCGCACTTGACATTGAAGATAAGGATGACGTTTCAACAACCGCAGGCACACTTGCACAGGTACTTGAAACTGCAAAGAAATCCGTTCCCGTTCTCACTACAAGAGAAGTTATCACCTCCTTCGCAGGTCTTCGTGCACATTGCGACAGAGACGATTTCATTATTGAGAAAAGCGAAAAGAACGATAAATTTATCAACGTTGCAGGTATTGAATCTCCCGGTCTTTCATCAGCTCCCGCCATTGCCCTTTACGTTAAGGACATAGTTCTCGGTATCATTGACGGCGAGGAAAAGGCAGACTTCAACCCCGTAAGAGAAGAACCCGTAAGATTCAGACACATGAGCAACGAAGAGCGTAAAGCTCTTATCGCAAAGAATCCCGCTTACGGCAGAATCATCTGCCGCTGTGAGACAATCACGGAAGGCGAAATCCTTGACGCAATCCACGCTCCCGCAGGTGCAAGAGACGTTGACGGCGTTAAGAGAAGAACAAGAGCCGGTATGGGACGCTGCCAGGGCGGCTTCTGCGGCTCAAAGGTAGTTGAACTGCTTGCAAGAGAGCTTGGCGTTGAAATCAATCAGATTACCAAGTTCGGCGGCGATTCAAAGATTCTTTATGAAAGAACAAAGTAAGGAGGAGGAACTGATATGCTTAATTATGATATAGTAGTAATCGGCGGCGGCCCCGCAGGAATGGCTGCAGCTCTCAAAGCAAAAGAATGCGGCGTTGACAGTATCCTCATTCTTGAAAGAGCCGAAACTCTCGGCGGTATCCTTGAGCAGTGCATTCACACCGGTTTCGGTCTTCAGTATTTCGGCGAAGAGCTTTCCGGTCCCGAATATGCAGACAGATTCATTCAGCAGGTATTCCGGCAGAAAATCGAATACAAGACAGATACGATGGCTCTTCAGGTCACCGAAGACAACAAAGTATATGCAGTAAACAAGACCGACGGTCTGCTTGAAATTCAGGCAAAGGCAGTTATCCTTGCAATGGGATGCAGAGAGAGACCCAGAGGTGCCCTTAACATCGCAGGTACAAGAGCCAGCGGTGTCATGAGTGCAGGTACTGCTCAGAAATACGTAAACATTGACGGTTATATGCCCGGTAAAAAAGTCGTTATTCTCGGCTCCGGTGATATCGGTCTTATCATGGCAAGACGTATGACCCTTGAAGGCGCAAAGGTTGAATGTGTATGCGAGCTTATGCCCTACTCCAGCGGTCTTACCAGAAACATCGTTCAGTGTCTTGACGACTTCAACATTCCTCTTTACCTGAGCACAACAGTTATTGACATCAAGGGTAAAGACAGAGTAACAGGCGTTACAATCGCTTCCGTTGACGAAAACCGCAGACCCATTCCCGGAACAGAAAGAGATATCGAATGCGATACCCTTCTCCTTTCCGTAGGTCTTATCCCCGAAAACGAGCTTACAAAGAACGTAGGCATTTCTCTTGACAGAGTAACAAGCGGTGCCATCGTTGACGAATACAGAGAGACAGACCACAAGGGCGTATTTGCCTGCGGTAACGTTCTTCACGTACACGACCTGGTTGACTTCGTAACCCAGGAAAGCCAGATTGCCGGTGAAGGCGCTGCAAAGTACGTTCTCGGTCAGAAGGCAGAGGCAGAATACATTACCACAAAGGGTGTCGGTGCAGTTCGCTACATCGTTCCCCAGAAGGTCAACATCAAGAATGAAGGCGACGTTAAGCTCTTCTTCAGAGTGGGCTCATCATTCAAAAACGCAACCGTTAAGGTTTCATACAACGGTCAGGAAATCATCAGCCGCAAGAGACCCCGTCTTGCTCCGGGCGAAATGGAGAACGTTCTCATCAAGAACGATATGCTTAAGTCCTTCTCCAAAGACGGCGTAATTGAAATAACTGTGGAGGCCTGAGAATATGACTAAAAATATTACTTGTGTAACATGCCCCATGGGCTGCGGAATTACCGTAGAACTCAACGATAACAACGAAGTCATCAGCGTATCGGGCAACACCTGCAAGCGCGGTGAGCTCTATGCGAAGAATGAAGTAACTCACCCCCAGAGAAGTCTTGCAACAACCGTAAAGGTTGACGGCGGCGTACACAACGTTGTACCCTGCAAGTCAGCAGGTCCTCTCCCCAAGGAAAAGATTTTTGACTGTATGGCGGAAATCAACAAGGCATGTGCAAAAGCACCCGTAAAGCTGGGTGACGTACTTGTTGAAAACGTTTGCGGCACGGGAATCAACATCGTAGCCACAAACCACTGCCCTGAAGCATAAAAGCAAACAAATAATAAAAAAGAAGGAGTTTTGAAAGAAACTCCTTCTTTTATTTATGCTATACGGATAACAGACAATCGTATTATTTTAACTGCCAGTCTGCTATATCCTTTACTCCCTCCATCATCATACAGTAGCTTTGATGACGGGATTCGGGGATAATCCCCTGCTCCACCGCCTCTATGATTTTACAACCCTTATCCTTCATATGAAGGCAGGTGGAAAATTTACAGGTACCGAGATACTGCTGAAATTCGGGGAATGCAAAGGGCAGGTTTTCCTTGATTATAAATTCGCTGTCCTCGGATACAATGGATGCAAAGCCGGGAGTATCAGCAACGTATCCGCCTTTGACCTTAAATAATTCACTATGTCTGGTCGTATGACGGCCTCTGCCCAGTTTTTCGCTGATTTCGGCGGTTTTAAGGTCAAGGTCGGGAAAAATTGCGTTCAGCAGTGAGGATTTGCCTACGCCTGAATTACCGCAAAGGGCACAGACGTGTCCTTCAAATTCTTTCTCAACCTCTTTGGTGCCTTCACCCGTTTTTCCCGAAACACAATACGCCTTTATACCAACCTTACGGTAGATTTCCGCATACTCTTCACCCGGAGCAAGGTCGCACTTTGTGAGCACCACTATGGGCTCAATTTCCTTATCCACCGCAAGCGCCGTAAGCTTATCTATGATAAACAGCACCGGGGCGGGCTCTGTGGTAGAGGAAACGATGAAGAGACGGTCAACATTTGCCACCGGAGGTCTGGTCATCAGACTTTTTCTCTCTTCAATTTCGTCAATGGTATTTTCTGCCTTGTCATTGACGGAAATCGTTACTCTGTCACCCGGAAGGGGCTTAATGCCTTCCTTACGAAAAATCCCTTTCGGCTTACATTCGTATATTTCGCCATCGGCAGCTTCCACATAGTAGAAGCCGCCGATTCCTTTTATAATAATACCTTTTTCTTTAGCCATCAGACACCCTCAAGCTGGCCTACGGTCAGAGTGATTTTTGTATTTTCATTATATATAACGGAACTTGAGGGAGAGGGATTCATCATAATTACCTTACCGTCCATAGCGGGGTCTTCAACGGCTACGTAGTTGATTATGATATTTTCACTTTTGAAGCCCTTTGAAATAAGGGTTTCCTTTGCTGTTACGGCACCCTGACCCACAACACTGGTAAGGGATACGGGACGGGCGGCTGAACCGGTTGAGGAATATTTCTGCTCCGAAATAACGGGTTCTTCCTCCGTAAAGTCAACAACGCAGGTGTAATATTCGTCACCGTCAATATGTACCTTGACGGATGCTTTCTCACCTTCGCCCTCAATTTCAAACTTGTGGGATGAGCCATCCATAAGTATGGACTGTCTGAACTTTGACTCACCGTCAACGTAGATTACACAGTATTCCTCTTTACCGAGGGAAGGAAGAACGATATTGAGCGTTACCTTGTTTTCGGGAGCGATACCTGTACTGACGGTAACGTGAATTTTCGTTCCGGGAGGCACCTTCGTACCCTTGGTTTCCGCCTGAGCGATAATCTCACCCTTGGGCTTAACGCTGTCTTCCTCTTCATAGGGCTCTTCAAGTTTAAGGTCAAGGGATTCAATTCTCTGCTTGGCAATATCTACATCCATGCCCACAAGATAGGGAACTTCCTTGTAGCTTGAGTCGGTCGCGTAATAGATATGAACGGTTGAGCCCCTGTCAACCTCGGTACCCTCGGGAGGATTGGTCCTTGTAACCGTACCGAATTCAACGGAAAGGTTGGGCTCCTCAATTTTATCTACCACCAGTCCCATATTCTTGAGCATATCCTCGGCGCTGGACCAGTTCATATTCACTACTTCGGGAATAACTACCTTCTGAGCACCGATATATACTTTGATTTCTTTTTTGTTGTCTTCAAACTTTTTGCCGTTTTCGGGTACCTGTCTGAGAACTACACCTATTTCGTCCTGATTCTTGGTATTCTCATACTCAACGACTATCTTATACTTATTGTATTTTTCATTATCCTTGATGTCGTTTGTGTAATTCAATCCCACAAGCTGAGGTACTCTTGAGGATGAGGATAAGGAGCTGATGGGAAGCTTTTCAAGCATTTCGGGAGCAAAGAAGTAAAGTCCCGTAAATGCAATAACACCAACAACAATAAGTCCGATAAGTATACCGGCAATTACAAATCCTATCTTACCCTTATTTGCACCCTCGTAATCGTAATCGTCATCCTGCTCGGGTTTGGGCTGCTTTTTGGGTACTTTGGGAACTGAGGGAGCGGCCGCGGCAGGTGCGGCGGGAACAGCGGGGACCACAACGGTAGGCGATG
Source organism: Clostridia bacterium (assembly GCA_024404015.1). Classification (GTDB taxonomy): domain Bacteria; phylum Bacillota; class Clostridia; order Oscillospirales; family Acutalibacteraceae; genus CAG-177. The sequence goes on along the minus strand of JAKSQQ010000001.1, from coordinate 50,328 downwards.
ATACCGGGGGCTGCTTTGAATAAGCACCGCTTCCTACGGCAGGTGAAAGCCGTGTGGGCTCATTATCAACAAAATATTTCTGCTGCTGGAAACGCATACCGGGATTTCTCTTGAATTCTTCAATATCAAGGAGCATTTCGGATGCGGTCTGATATCTTGACTTGGTATCCTTTTCCATGGCTCTCATAACAATCTGCTCAAGCCCCACGGGAATATTGGGATTGATTTCCCTGATGCTTCTGGGGTCATTCTGAAGCTGCATAAGAGCAACGGAAACGCTGTTATCGGAAACGAAGGGAACTCTGCCCGTCAGCATTTCGTACATTGCAACACCGATGGAATAGATATCAGTCCTCTCATCAATGGGAAGACCTCTCGCCTGCTCGGGGCTGATATAATGAACGGAGCCGATGGCAGAATCGGTCATGGTCTTGGTATCGCTGTAGCTGAATCTGGCAATACCGAAGTCGGTGACCTTGATTGTACCGTTTGAGAGCAAAAGAATATTCTGGGGCTTAATATCTCTGTGGATAATGCCCTTGTCGTGAGCGTGCTGAAGGGCACGGAGAATCTGCATGGTAAAATGTACCGTTTCCTTTACACCCAGATGTCCCTGCTGCTCAATATATTCTTTGAGAGTAATGCCCTCAACGTATTCCATTACGATGTACTGGAGTCTGTCACCGTAATTAACGTTATAAACTTTTACGATGTTGGGATGTGAAAGCAGGGAAATCGCCTTTGACTCATTCTTGAATCTGCGGCGGAATTCCTCATTTGCAAGAAACTCATCCTTTAAGATTTTAACTGCAACGATTCTGTCGTCCACATTGTCGTATGCTTTATATACAACTGCCATACCGCCTACACCGATTACTTCCTGAATCTCGTAGCGGCCGTCAAGTCTTTTTCCGGTATAGTTATCCATCTGCTAATTTATCTCCTTTTCATATTTTTACTGCAACGACGGTTACGTTATCGCTTCCGCCTTTTCGGAGTGCCATCCTGACAAGCTCGTTAATGCATTCTTCACAGTATCTGTCTGAGGCGACCTGAAGTATTTCATCCGCCGTCAGATAATTTGAAAGTCCGTCTGTACAGATAAGAAGCATATCTCCGGGGGAAACATCCTCCTGGCAGAAATCAGCCCTTACGTTGTTTTCAACACCGACAGCCCTTGTAATAAGGTTTTTCTTGGGATGATTGACCGCTTCACTCTCTGTTATTTCGCCATCCTCTATCATTTTTTGTACCACCGAGTGGTCACGGGTTAACTGATTAATTCTGTTCTCCTCCGGGTTAACCAGATAAGCTCTGCTGTCCCCTGCGTGAACGATGTAGATAAAGCTGTCCGTTATGATTGAAGCCACAACGGTAGTTCCCATTCCCTCATACCTTTCATCCGAAAGAGAAATGGAATAGATGTATTTATTTGCATACTCAACTGCGGAATATAAAAGGGATTTGATTGAAATATCACTCATGCCGTCGTGATAGCCGCTTGTAATCCTTTCACGGACTATTCTTGCGCACTCACGGGAAGCAGTTGCTCCCTCTGCGGCACCGCCCATACCGTCACAGACGATGGCGTAGCAGGCACCTGTTGCAAGCTCACCGAAGGAATATGAATCCTGGTTATTATCCCTTTTAAGACCTCGGTCTGTCTTTGCCGCAAGAATCATGATGACAAATCCCCCTTTCCTTTATTCTGTTTCAGACGAAGCTGACCGCAGGATGCATCAATGTCCGAGCCCAGCTTCCGTCTGACGGTTGCGGTAATACCGTTTTTTTCAAGAATCTGTGAAAACCTCTTTACCCTTTCGGGACTGCTGGGCTTAAAGGGGCTTTCCTCAACCTCATTGATGGGAATGAGATTGACGTGACACAGCATTCCTTTCAGCCGTCGGGCAAGCTCCAGAGCGCATTCATCGGAATCGTTAAGCCCCGATATCATTGAATACTCAAAGGATATTCGCCTTGAGGTTTCTTTTGTATATTCACGGCACATATCAAGAAGCTCCTCAATATGATACCGTTTGTTTACGGGCATTATTTTGTTGCGGATTTCGTTATTGGGTGCGTGAAGAGAAACAGAAAGAGTAAGCTGAAGGTGTTTGCTCAGCAATTCTCTGATTTTCGGCACAAGTCCGCAGGTTGAAAGAGAAATATTCCTCATGGAAAGATTGATTCCCTTTTCGTCGGTGACAAGAGTAATAAATCGCATTACATTGTCAAAGTTATCAAGGGGCTCACCCATACCCATAAGCACGATATGGGATATCCGCTCACCGATTTCTTTCTGTGCAATATACACCTGAGACAAAATCTCACCCGGGGTAAGACATCGTTTGAAGCCGCCGAGAGTGGAAGCGCAGAAGGCACAGCCCATACGGCAGCCCACCTGGGACGAAACGCAGATAGTGTAGCCGTATTTATATTTCATAACCACACATTCAACGTAGTCACCGTCCGGCAGAGAGTAAAGCATCTTGACGGTACCGTCTGACGCCACCTGCTTACCCACATAAGAGCAGCAGATAATGGGCATCTTTTCTTTCAGCTCATCCCGAAGGGACTTTGAAAGATTGGTCATTTCGTCATAGTCAAGCACCTGATGCTTATGAAGCCACTCATAGACCTGCTTTGCGCGAAAGCCCTGTATTGAATTTTCCTTGAAGGACTCCGTCATTTCTTCAAGAGTCATTGAAAGAATATCCATCTGATTTATTATCCTTTACGTTCAAATACCGCCACGAAAAATCCGTCTGTGGAATGTAAGTGGGGCATAAATGTCATATATTTTTCGTCTTCGGAATGTCTGGGAACATCGGGAAGATACTCCGCTACTGCAAAATCGGGATGCTCACGGAGGAATCTGTCACAGACCTCCTCATTCTCTGCGGGATTAAGAGTGCAGGTGGAATAAATTATCCTGCCGTCGGGTTTAAGATACTTAATCGCATTGCAGAGGATTTTATACTGAATAGCGGGAATTTTTTCTATCTCGCTCTTATTTTTGAATCTGATTTCCGGTTTGCGTCTGATAATTCCCAATCCCGAGCAGGGAACGTCACAAAGAATCTTATCCGCAAATCCGTAGTTGCCGTTATATTCGGTGGCATCGGAGAAAAAGGTGCTGACGTTTTCAAGATCGAGACGGGCGGCACCGCTTTTGATAAGGTCAACCCTTGACTGATAAACGTCAAAGGATTTGATTCTGCCCTTGCCCTTCATAATCTCCGCCATGGTGAAGGTCTTGCCGCCGGGAGCGGCACACATATCAAAGACCACGTCGTTTTCATCGGGATTTACCGCCTTGCAGCAAAACTGCGATGATAAATCCTGAATGTGAAACAGACCGCTGTTGTAGGATTCAAGCTTATCTATCTGACCCGGGGAGGTAAGAATAAGGGCATTATCAATTATGGGAGTTTTTTCCGCTATTACGCCCTCCTCCGCTAATTTCCATATAAGCTCCTCGGCAGAAATTTTTGTTGTATTTACTCTGATGGTTACGGGTGCGGGCTCAAGGGCTTTTTCGCATATTCCCTTTGCATTTTCATAGCCGTAGGAATCCACCCACAGCTCCGTAATCCACTCCGGGCAGGAATATCTGATTGAAAGATATTCCGCAGAGCCCTCTTCGGCCTCGGGATATTTAAGTCCGTTATCCGCTACCCTTCTCAACACGGCGTTTACAAGGGAAGCCGCAAATGAGGATTTATTTACCTTTGCAAGCTGAACGCTCTCGCTGACTGCCGCATGGTCGGGAACCTTATCCATAAAGAGAATCTGATATGCGCCCAACACAAGCACCGTATGAAGCTCCGGCTTCAGTTTCTTTGACGGCTGATTGAGATACAGACTCAGGTTATAGTCAATGAGAATAAGTCTGTCAAGGGAGCCGTAAACAAGATTGCTGACAAAGGCCCTGTCTCTCTCGTCAAGGTCCGGATTATTCTTAAGCATACTGTCAATTAAAAGGTTTGAATATGCTCCGTCCTTCATAATTTTAAGTAATGCTTCAAATGCTGTCTGCCGTGCGCTTTTCATGGGGATCTCCTTATCTTCGTTTGCTGCTGCCTAAAAATCTGATGACAAATCTCAAAAGATTTGCAAGTGCGGTAAGCATTGACGCAACATAGGTCATTGCCGCCGTTTTGAGTACCTTTTTGGCTGAATCAACTTCTTCGCCGAAAAGCATACCCGTATCTTCAATTACCCTTATCGCTCTCATACTTGCGTTGAATTCAACGGGGAGAGTAACGAGAGAAAAAAGGAAAACAAGTCCGTAAAGTGCCAGACCGAGATAAATAACATTCGTCAGTCCCAGAATCACACCGATAATTGCTATGGGCAAGCCGATGAAAGAACCGATATTACATACGGGAACAAGCTTCGTCCTTATCTGATTGGGCAGATAATTTTCCGCGTGCTGGGCGGCGTGACCTGCTTCGTGGCAGGCAATACCGATAGCCGCAACAGAGTTGCTGTTATATACACCCTGGGAAAGAGAAATTACCTTTTTGGAAGGATTATAATTATCTGTAAGTGAACCGGCAATGGGCTGAATCATAACATCGGAAATTCCGTAAAATGAAAGCACCATCTGAGCCGCCATAGCTCCCGTAATGCCTCTTGAATTGGGAACAGACGAAAACTTTTTGTAGGTTGATTTAACCCTTGACTGGGCTACCAGCGAAATTATCAACGCGGGGATAACAAGAATAAAATACCAGATATCTGTGTAGTAAAGCGGCATATCCATACCTCCGTCTTACGTAATGGGATATTATTCAAATCTGTCTGCGGTAATTTTATTTCCTCTGAGGAAATCCTTTGCAGGCATTGATTTTTTATTTTCTGCCTGAAGCTGAAGAATCTCTATCGTATTAAGGTCGCCGCAGGCAACAATAATTCTGTTTTCTTTTTCAACAATTTCACCCGGGAACGTTCCTTTTTTGTCACAGAGAACGCTCTTCTGAATCTTGTAGGTTTTTCCCTCCGTAACCGCCGTAGCGCAGGGCCAGGAATAAAGGCCTCTGATATGGTCATGTACCTGCCGGGCGGTCATATTCCAGTCAATGGGTGAATTTTCTTTTGAAAGCATGGGAGCATAGGTGAATTTTGAATGGTCCTGCGGAACGGGATGAAGCTCTCCCGTAAGGGCGGCGTTAATGGTTTCATCCATTACCTCGGCACCCAAAGCGGAAAGGATATCAAACAATTCCTCCGCATTCATATTTTCGCCTATTTCCACTTCCCTTGTTATCAGCATATCGCCGGTATCAAGTCCCTCATCCATCTGCATTGAGGTAACACCCGTCTTTTTGCATCCGTTGAGAATAGACCATTGAATGGGAGCGGCACCTCTGAGTGACGGAAGAAGGGAAGCGTGGATATTGATACACCCGTATTTGGGATATTCAAGTATTTCCTTGGGGAGAATCTTACCGTAAGCAACAACGATAATAAGGTCGGGATCCGCCTGCTTAACCATCTCAAGGGCGGTACCGTCTTTCATTTTAACCGGCTGATAAACGGGAAGATTATAACTGAGGGCAAGCTCCTTTACGGGAGGCGGAGTGAGTTCACCGTGTCTTCCCTTCGGCTTATCCGGCTGGGTAAAAACACCCGTGATTTCTCTGCCCGTGTCAATGAGCTTCTGAAGGCAGGGAACTGCGAAATCGGGAGTTCCCATAAAAGCAAATTTCATATCAGTCACCTGTTTTCTCCGCGGATACATCTGATTTATTCAGATAATCCTCGGGATTTTTAACAAGCTTATCAACAAAGCATACGCCGTCAAGATGGTCGATTTCGTGGCAGAAGCAACGGGCACGAAGCTCTGTTCCTTTATAAACGCACCACTTACCGTTTCTGTCCTGTGCTTTGACTATTACGCTTGCGGGACGGCAGGTAACACCGTATTCCCCCGGAAAGGAAAGGCATCCCTCCTGCTCATACTGTTCACCCTCAACGGAAGTTATTTCGGGATTGATGAGCTCAATATATCCGCTTTTATCCTCGGAGCAATCCATTACGACAACTCTTCTGAGGATACCCACCTGCACGGCGGCAAGTCCCACGCCGTTTGCAAGGTACATTGTTTCTTTCATATCATCGAGAAGAGTCCACAGACGGGCATCAAACTTCTCAACGGGTCTTGATTTTTTACGAAGGATTTCGTCATCCTTCTGAACGATATTTCTGATTGCCATTTTATTACCTCAAAGTACGGAATCCGGATTCATATCACCGTAAACTGTAACGTTCTTAAACGAAGGTGAGGAGCCGGTTTCCTTTAATATTTCGGACATCATCGCTCTGAACGAAGCGGAATTGATACACTTGATAATAATTCTATATCGGAATTTTCCTCCGACCTTTGACACCCTTGCGGGTACGGGTCCGAGGACCTGTAATTTTTCGTCTTTATATTTTTCTCCCGCAAGCTTTCTGATAAGCTCCAGGATATTATTGGCGGCAATGTGGACAGCCGCCTCGTTAACACCCACCAGACCGAGAATGAAAAGGTCACAGAATGGAGGGTATTTCATGGCTTTTCTGATTCTGATTTCCGTGTTGAAAAATTCATCGTAATTCTGCTTTGCGGCAATTCTTATGATTTCATTTTCGGGAGTCAGAGTCTGGATAATCGCCTTTCCCCTGCTGTTTCCTCTTCCGCTTCTGCCCACAACCTGGGTGAGAAGAGAAAAGGTTTTTTCAAGGGATCTGAAATCGTCATTATAAAGCTGTTGGTCAACGGAAATAACTCCTACCAGCGTAACATTGGGGAAGTCAAGTCCTTTTGCTACCATCTGGGTGCCTATGAGGATATCGTAATCCCCCTTTTCAAAGGCACCGAAAAATCTGCCGTGAGAATCCTTGGCAGTGGTTGTATCCGCATCCATACGCAGAATTTTTGCTTCGGGAAAAAGAATCTGCAGTTCATCCTGTATTTTCTGAGTGCCGAAGCCCGCATATCTCACCGACTGCTCGTGACATTCGGGGCATTCTCCCGTAAATGGCATTGAATACCCGCAGTAGTGACACAGCAGACGGTTATTTGCGGAATGATAGGTCATTGAAATACTGCAATTAGGGCAGGTAATTACCTGACTGCAGGCATCGCAGACCGCAAAGGTATTATAACCGCGTCGGTTGATAAGCAGAATTGACTGCTTACCCAACTCAAGATTTTCTTTAAGTGAATCGTAAAGTTCTTTGCTGATTTCGGTACATACCGACATTTTTTCCGCCGTCCTCATGTCAACGGTAAGTACATCCGGCATAACCGCATTACCGTAACGTGAAGTCAGACGGCAAAGCTCGTATCTGCCCTTGAGGGCTTTTGCGTAGCTTTCAACCCTGGGGGTTGCCGATGCGAGGACAAGAGGACATTCATTGAAGGCAGACCTGAACTTTGCCACATCCTCGGCATCGTACCTGGGAGTCTGCTCGGATTTATATGTATGCTCCTGCTCCTCGTCAATGATTATGAGGCCGAGATTGGTGAGCGGGGCAAAGACGGCACTTCTCGTGCCGATAACCACACTGCATTCGCCTCGTTTAACACGCTTCCACTGTTCACTTCTCTCTCTGATTGAAAGGGCGGAATGGAAGACTGCAACTCTTTTGCCGTATCTTTTACAGAAAATGCCCAGTGCCTGAGGTGTAAGCCCGATTTCGGGAACAAGAAGTAAAACGGATTTGCCGGAATCAATAACGTCATCCATCAAGCTCATATAGACGGAGGTTTTTCCGCTTCCCGTTACACCGTAAAGCAAAGCCGTACATCTCTTTTTTTCTCTGACAAAGGAACTGAGCTTGTCCTTTGCCCTCTGCTGTTCCTCAGTAAGAGAAACGGCAGTTCTCACGCCGGCATCATCCTTCATACCGGCAAAATAGTCAACCTCGCACTCGTAAAATTCGGCATATCCGTTTTTTACAAGGGCATTGACTACTGCGGGGGTATATCCCGTAAAGTAGCACAGCTCACGCACGGTGGCGGCTCCTGCATCTTTAAGGATATCAAAGGTTTCCTGCTGCTTTTTGCTCAGCTTCTTTCCCTCATCCCCATTTTCAACGGGTCTTACCATTTTGGCGGTAAGGTCCCCGAGATTTTTGACTGCATCGGATTGGAGCAGAACAAGCTTCTTTTTCATCAGAGCTTCAATAAAGGGAGTGTCCCCTTTCATCGAAAGGTTTGAATATATCAGGTCTTCCCTGACAAATTCGCCCCTGGAAAGTAGAAAATCAAAGATTTCCTTTTCTCCGCCCTCAAGATTCTCAATCTTTGTTTCATCTGCCTCGGGGTTGGCGGCATAATACTTCACCATACGGTAATTGATACCTGCGGGAAGCATGGACTTTGCCGCCTCATAAAGAGTGCAGAAGGTCCTTTCCGATATAAAGCGGGCAAGACGTATCATTTCGTCATTGAGAAGAGGACTTTCATCCTTTACCTCGGTGATTTTTTTGATTCTCTTTGCCTCGCATTCATCCGTAAGTTCAAATATGATACCGAGAGACTTTCTGTTGCCGTTACCGAAGGGTACGGTTACACGGCAGCCCGGCTGAGCAGTCGCCTCAAGCTCCCGGGGAATTGAATAAGTGAATTCCATGTCAAAGGAATAATTGGCCGCTTCAACGGCAACCTTTGCATATTTCACTTAATCACTTCCTTAGATGTTTCTGATTTCTTCGGGCTCTATGATTTCATAGTCCCCTGCGAGAATCTGGTCAAGAGCCAGACTGACGGGCTTTTCTGTAATAATTTCACCGTTTTCCTTTGCTTCTTCTGCAATTTCTCTTGCTCTGCCTGCTGTGGCGGTAACAAGTGAATAACGGCTTACATGGTCCTTAAGGACACCGCTTAAATCGGGATTAAACATTATTGATTACCTCACTGATTATATTTTTATTTCTTGTCAAACGCATTTTTTCTGCGTTGATTACCGTTTCAAAATCCGCAACCGCTTCATCAAGGTCATCATTGACTACAACGTAATCGTATTCACCGGCACGGCGGATTTCCTGCTCGGCGATGAAAAGACGGTGGGAAATGGTTTCCTCATCCTCTGTTCCTCTGGAACGAAGTCTTTTCTCAAGGGATGCAAGTGACGGCGGCATAAGGAATACGGTAACCGCATCGGGATATGCCTTTCTGATTTTTTCCGCGCCCTGCACCTCAATTTCAAGGATAACACTTATACCTCTGCCCAGCATTTCGTCAACCGGGGCTTTGGGAGTGCCGTAATAATTGCCTGCATAATTGGCATATTCAAGCATCTCCCCACCCTCTATTTTTCTTTCAAAATATTCGGCGGTGACAAAATAATAATCAACTCCGTCAATCTCCTGACCTCTGGGGGAACGGGTAGTCATTGAGATGGATACCTTTACGTCATCGTTCCTTTGGACGAGCTTACTCAGCAAAGTATCCTTACCGCAGCCGGAAGGTCCGGATAATACTACAAGTACGCCCTTCTTATCCGTCATCTTCATCCTCCTCACTGATTTGCTGATCATCATACATACGGTTTGCCAGAGTTTCACTCTGAAGGTATGAGAGAACAACATGATCACTGTCTGTGATGATAATTGCTCTGGTGCGTCTGCCGTGAGTCGCATCAATAAGTATTCCCTTTTCCTTACTCTCCTGAACAATTCGCTTGCCGGGAGCGGATTCGGGGCTGATTATGGCAACTATACGGTTGGCGTTAACCATATTACCGAAGCCGATGTTAATCAGTTTCATATCTACACCTTACTCTATATTCTGAATCTGTTCGCGAATTTTTTCTATTTCCGCTTTGATGTCCACTACTATGCGGGCTATCTGAACGTCGTTACCCTTGGAGCCGATTGTATTGGCTTCTCTGTTCATTTCCTGAACGAGGAAATCCATCTTTTTGCCTGTTGCTTCATCGGATGACAGATAAACTCTCATCTGGTCAATGTGACTGCGAAGTCTGACGGTTTCTTCCGCAACGGCAATCTTATCCGCAAATATTGCGGCTTCTGTCAATATCCTTGATTCCTCAATGTGAACGTCACCCAGCATTTCGGTAAGACGGGCAAGGAGCTTCTCGTTATATTCCTTAACCGTTTCGGGTGAACGCTCCTCAACCTTTTCAACACATCCGAGGATGAAATCAAGTCGGGAATCAACGTCATCTTTAAGGCGTCCGCCCTCAATTTCACGCATTTCAATGAATTTTGAAAGCGCATCGGAGGCAACTTCCTTAACGGCAGACCAGATTCTGTCTTCATCGGCTGCCTGCTTTCTTATCATAAGCACATCGGGTGCTTTGACAATATCCGTAACCTTTACGTCATTCTCAAGAAAATAGGTTTCGGAAATGGATTTATATGCATCCAGATAACTTTTTACCAGAGGATGATTTACCTCAACTATGATATCGGGCTCCTCAACGGATTCCACGGTAACATAGCATTCCATCTTTCCCCTTGTGAGCTTACCCATGAAGAAACTTTTCAGTTTCTCGTCAAGGAAGCCGTAGTTACGGGGAAGCTTTGATGAAAACTCAAAGTATCTGTGATTGACACTTTTTACCTCTACGGTAATATTCATACCGTCAACGACATTCTGACTTCTGCCGTATCCGGTCATACTCTTAATCATCGGTATCACCTTTTTCTTTGCATGCACAGCAGGAAGATGCCAGTGCATCCGGTATTTCCACCGTCAGATTATCCTTTGTAAAGCCGAGGCGGACAAATGCGGGAGACAGCATATCCGCACCGAGATAACAAACGTAGGCGCCTCTGTTGGCACAGTAGTTCATTGCGCTGCGGGCAAGTCCCTCGCGAATCATATCGTCCTCGCAGGACACCGAGGTGAATCTCATTTCAAAGCCGGCATACTCAAAACTGCAGTTACCCAGCTCTTCACCGTTTTCATTACGGGCGGTATAGTAAGCACCGCCGCTTGTTTCATTGCAGGGTTTGAAGCTAACCATCAGTCCTGCTCCTTTACATCTCCGGACATTACAAGAAGGGAATGAATTTCTTTCTCTGTAAGGTCACGGTATTTACCCACAGGGAGAGTGCCCAGACGAACGTTACCCACGGCAATTCTCTTGAGGCGGATAACCTCAAGCTCAAGAGATTCGCACATACGGCGTATCTGTCTGTTTCTGCCCTCATAAAGTACTATTTCAAGAACGGATCTGTCCTCTGCCTTGTCAATGACGTGAACCTCCGCGGGAGCGGTCATCCTGCCGTCAAGTTCAATACCCGAAGAAAGCTTCTCAACCTGTGACTTCGTAACCTCCGCACGCACCGTAACGCGATAGGTCTTGGGAACGTGGCGGGAAGGATGCATCATTGCGTTGGCAAATGCACCGTCATTGGTCATCAGAAGCGCACCCTCGGATACTCTGTCAAGGCGACCCACGGGATAGATTCTCTCTTTAATGTCACTCACAAGCTCGGTAACGCACTTTCTTCCCAAGTCGTCATCCATGGTTGTGACATATCCTCTGGGTTTATTGAGCAGGATATAATAAAGATTATTGCTCCTGGCTACCCTTTTACCGTAAACGGTAACGGTATCGGCGGCGGGGTCAACGCTGTCACCGATTTTTGCGGGTTTATTATTGACTCTGACCTTGCCGGCGGCGATAAGCTCTTCGGATTTTCTCCTTGAAGCCACGCCTGCTTCGGCAAGGAACTTCTGTAATCTGATTTTTTCTGCCAAAACGGTTACCTCGGAAAATTATTCGGCATCTGCCTTATTTTCGTCAAGATAATTCTCAATGGCCGTATCAACGGTAGTGTCCTTATTCTTGAGCTGAGCGATAACGTCGCTTGCCTTGTCAACGATATCGGGTACCATGCCGATAACTCTTTCAACCGAACCCTCGGCTGCATTGATGTACTTAACGGAAACGCTGCCGTTATTAACTACAAGAAAAGCAACGGGAGAAATGGTAACGCCTGCTCCGCCGCCGCCGCCGAAGAGTTCCTGATTATTCTTTGAGGGGAAGTCGCTGCCACCCGAAGCAAAGCCGTAGGTTACCTTTGAAACGGGGATAATCTGAAGAGTATCGGAAATTTTGATGGGATCGCCGATAATAGTACTGACGTCTACAAGATCCTTAATCTTGTCAATTGATGTGCCGAGAATGCCTGATGCTGACTGTTCTTTCATTTTTAATTACACCTTTCAATTAGAATTTTTATTTTCTTCCTTCTGTGCTTCGGGCTTTTTTGCCTTTGTGCCTCTAAGGAATTTTATAACTACTTTGAATACCAGACGGACACCCATTCCGATGAATGAATTTATCAGACGTCTGGGAACAACGGAAAGCTGAGCGTGTACCCTTGCGTTGTTGCCGCCGTATATGAAATCGGGGTTAACGTCAATGCTGTACTTCTTAACCTTCAGCTTGCTTGTGATTACCCCCATTGCGGGGAATACTGCGGCGCAGGTCTTGCCGTATTTATCTGCAGTCGCCGCGCTGTCACCTGCACCTACCAGCAAAGAAATATAAAGCTCTTCAATGGTAAATGAACGGGCAACATTGCCAAAGCCGGTCTTAAGGACCTCTGCAAGTCTTTTGAGAAGATCAACCACGCCCTCAACGCCGTTATTCTTGTAAAAGCAGACAAATATATTGTCGCCCTTCTTCTTTTCCTTGGGCGGCTTGGGTTCGCTGACCGTCTCATCTTCTTTTTTCGGTTTCTTCTTTTTCTTCTTTTTGCCTTTTTCCTTCTTGGGTAAAATCCTGAATTTCAGAAACAGCCATCTGACGTTCAGGTCAATACCGTCCTCGGAATGAACGGTCACACGGACCTTTACCGAAAGAATGAGGATAAAGAAGAGAATGATGCCGAGTATTATTTTTAATGCGAGCATCGGTTCACCTCCTTATCATTCATCTTCGTTACGAATAGCTTCGTCTGCCGATGGGGATTCTCTGTCTTCCTTTTTCGCAACCGCCTCGTCAATTTCAGACTGGAAAAAACTGCGAATCTGCTCACCCTGGGAGCTGTCGATTTCATCCTCGGGATCGGGGATATCTCTGTCTTCAATCTTTTCGGGAAGCTCGGGCAAATCGGCAAGGGTAGTCAGACAGAAGCATCTGAGGAAATTCGGGGTAGTACCGTAAAGAAGCGGTCTGCCGGGAAGCTCCAGCCGTCCCCTCTCCTCAAGAAGTCCTTTCTGACAAAGGGTATTGACTACACCCGAGCAGTCAACGCCTCTTACCTGTTCAACGTATGCTTTGGTAACGGGCTGGTTATAAGCCACCACCGCAAGCACTTCAAGTGCGGCATTTGAGAGAGGAATATTCTTTTTAAGGTCAAGTACATCTCTTATCTGCTGGGCATATTCAACTCTGGAGCAGAGCTGATACTTGTTGCCGAGCTTGAGAAGACATATACCGCTTCCTCTGTTGTCAAGGGCGGCACCTATTTCAAACATGAATGCCTGCACCATTTCAACATCTATCTCAAGTGCCTCTGCTATTCTTGTAACCTCCAGCGGCTCACCGGAAGCGAAAAGTATGGCTTCTATGGCCGCTCTGAGTTCATCATTCGTCAATTTCCAATTCCTCCCCTCTGCCCTGCATCAGTACGATATCGGGATTATCAAGGTCGCCGTCAACATAAATTCTCTTTGCCTTTACCATGGCAAGCAATGCAAGGAAGGTGGCAACCATTTCGCTTCTTGACTCGGATTCGGAAAAGAAATCGTCAAACTTATGTCTGTCTCCTTTTTTGAATCTGTCAATGATGGCGTTTACTCTTGATGCAACGGATACTATTTTATGGGCTACTATGCCCTTGAATGCCTCAACGGGAGGAGGGAGCTTACGCAGTCCCTTACCCACCGCGGCAATATATGCCTTGAATAAATCAAGCGGCTCGTGGATACGTGTATAGGTCATATCCACCTCAATTTCCTCCGGCTCTCTGCAAAGATAGTCAAAGCCCTTGCCGGATTCTCTGAGCTTACCCGCCACAAGCTTACAGTCACGGTATTCAATCAATTCACCGCGAAGCTCCTCAACAAGCTTTTCCGCTTCCTCGTGAACGGGAAGAAGAGAAACCGTCTTGATGTAAATAAGGCGGGCTGCCATTTCAAGAAATTCACCGGATATTTCCAGGTCATCCTCCTGAAGCGCCTTTACATATTCAAGATACTGCTCAATGATTTCCATAATGGGTACGTCATTGATGCTGACCTGTTTTTTACTTATAAGCTGAAGCAGCAGGTCCATAGGGCCTTCAAAAACTTCAAGCTTGTATTGAATCTGTACCTTTTCCACTAAAATAACTCCTATCAGCTGAGGATTCACGCCAGATACGCACCGAGACCTCCGAGAGGAAGGGAGGTGATTCTGATTATTCCGGCGAGGACGATATTACACAAGGATGAGAAGGGTCTGCTGAAAATACCCGAAACCATAAAGAAGAACAGACCTATCAGAATGTATTTCTCATACTTCATTATCTGAAAATAATATTTCTCGGGTAAGATGAGATTCAGCAATCTTGAACCGTCAAGAGGCATAATGGGTAAAAGATTGAAAAGTGCGAGGCAAACATTTATTGATGCCGCGTAATAGAAGAACATATACGACACGCTGAGCAAAGTCGTATCCGGATTTTTTATATACGCCACGAAAGTGAGGTTGGCGATAAAGGCGAAGAAGAACGCCATAATAAAATTCGAAACAGGGCCTGCCAGCGCGGTAATCGCCATACCTGCTTTACGGTTTTTGAAATTTCTCGGATTTACGGGTACGGGTTTTGCATAACCGAAGCCGCAGAGAAAAATCATAATCACACCAAATAAGTCAAGGTGGTCAAGAGGATTGAGTGAAAGTCTGCCTTTAAGACGCGGCGTATCGTCACCGAGACGATCAGCCACGAAGGCATGGGCAAATTCATGTATGGGAAGAACACAGAACACCGTGAACACACGCACCAGAAGGTTAATAATCGTCTGTGTTGAAAATCCGTTACGAATTAAGTCAAATATCATCTGAATCTCCTTTGATGATTAC
Source organism: Clostridia bacterium (assembly GCA_024404015.1). Classification (GTDB taxonomy): domain Bacteria; phylum Bacillota; class Clostridia; order Oscillospirales; family Acutalibacteraceae; genus CAG-177. The sequence continues at coordinate 35,284 of JAKSQQ010000001.1, read as the reverse complement.
TGCTCTGTCAACGTCGTTGAAATCTTTGAGGGAATATCCCGTGCCGAAAATACGGATAATATCCTCTGCCTGTTCCTCACCGCACTCAAAGGCGGCGGCGGGATTACCCAGACGGTGACGGATGTTTTTAATTGCACGGTAGAATAACAGTCCGTCCTCTCCGCCGTCAAGGGCGGTACGGGGCTCAACAAGGACTTCCTTTTGCAGAGAAGCAATTTCATCGCTTTTGATATAGGGAGGATTAGAAAGAATCAAATCCGCCTTGGGGAGAGTGAGGTTTTCGTCAAACACGTCTCCCTGTATAAGCTCCCCATTGAGAGGAGCAATTCTGTCTTTATTTCTCTGAAGATACCCGAAGGCACCATCGTACTTTTCAAGAAGGATTACCTTTGCATCCTTCCTTTCGGCGGCTACGGTAAGACCGATACAGCCCGTACCCGCACATAAATCAATCACCACGGGATTCTGCTTATCTCTGAGATAGTCCAGAGCAAAGTCAACAAGCATTTCCGTTTCGGGTCTCGGAATGAGTACTCCTTCACCAACGTAAAATTCCCTGCCGTAAAATTCCCAACTGCCGATAAGGTACTGAAGGGGTTCTCCGCAGACACGTCTGTCCGCAAGTGCGAAATAATCCGCCGCATCCTCATCATCCATTTCGTCACGGAGCTTCAGCAGGTAGGAATCGTCAACGCTTTCCAGAAGCCAGCGGCTTTCGTTACCGTAATTGTCAATGCCGTTATCTCTGAAAAGGTCACCGCAATATTTCAGCGCCTCACTGTATGTCATCGCTTTGCTCCTGCTCGGTTTCTTCAGCAGCTTCTTCGGTAATCTCTTCTTCGGGCTGTTTCTCTTCCTTTTTGGGAGCTTCACCGCTCAGGCACGCCTGCATAGCGGCAATGGCAACCTCACAGATTGCTTCATCCGGCTCAGCCGTTGTTATTCTCTGCATAAGAAGTCCGGGAGCGGAAAGAGCTTTTGTAAATTTATTGGGATATTTGCCCGCAAGCTGAATAAATTCAAAGCCGAAGCCCATAATGAGAGGAAGGAGAAGAAGCTTGACACAAATCCAGATTATTCTCGATTCTCTTACACCGGGAAAAATCAGTACAACGAGAGAAGAAATAAGAATACTGAGAATGATGGTAACAAAGATGAAACTTGTACCGCACCTGGGGTGGAAGCGTTTTTCCTTCATAATGTTTTCGGGAGTAAGCTCGTGACCGTGTTCAAAGCAGAAAATGGTCTTATGCTCCGCACCGTGATACATATATACTCTGTGAATTTCTTTCATCTTTGAGGTAAGGTACATATACAGCACAAAGATGATGATTCTGATTATTCCTTCAATAAGTGCGCAGAAACGGGTAAGGTCAACTGCGGGGAAAAGCTTATTGTTGACAAGGTCATAAACGAATGAGGGCATCCAGAAGAAAAGCACGAAGGCAAGTCCGATACCCAGTACGGATGCGATTGCACCGATGACAGCCATCATTTTGGGACCGAAATGCTCCTCAATCCACTTATCAATTTTTGACTCCGCCGGCTCGTCACCTAAATCCATTGAGGTTTTCTCTGCCGATTCCATAAGAAGCTTGTATCCCATAATCATGGATTCAATGAAAGATACAACACCTCTGATGATGGGGATATTAAAAAATTTATATTTTTTACGAAGTGAGGTAAACTCCTTCATTTCCGTATCAATGGTACCGTCGGGAAGGCGGCAGGACATTGCGGTGCCTTTAGGTCCGCGCATCATAATGCCCTCCATCAGCGCCTGGCCGCCGACTGCTACATAATTTTCTTTACTCATTCTCCGTATTCTCCTTTGAATTGCTGTTTACATCAAGCGGAAGGATAACCCTTACCGTGGTACCCTGACCGTAGACGCTGTCAATATCAAGCTGACCGTCGTGAAGCCGTATTATTTCGTCACATACCGCAAGACCGATACCCGAGCCGCGGATGGTATTATTTGCCTTATAGAATTTCTCTTTGACGTGGGGTAAATCCTCGGGGGCAATACCTACACCCGAATCTGCAATGGTGATTTCAAGATATTCGGTGCTGATTTGCGCCGAGACGTTTATCTTGCCGCCCTGCTCGGAGTATTTGACCGCATTGTCAAGGATATTGATAAACACCTGTCTGAGTCTTGAGGGATCTGCCATACCCGGTGCAGGGTCTGCGGGAACATTGTAATTTACCTCAATGCCCTCACGCAGAGTTCTGTCTCTGAAGGCGAACACGACCTCGTCAAGCTCTGCAAGGTAATCTGTTTTTTCTTTATTGAGCTTCATTCTTCCGCCGCTCATTCTTGAGAAGTCAAGAAGCTCCTCAACCATTTCGTTAAGGCGGGTGGACTCGCTTATGATTATATCCATTCCCCTGCTTGTCATACCCGGGTCACTGTCACCGATTTGCTGAAGAGTCTCGCCCCAGCCCTTAATAGCGGTAAGGGGTGTACGCAGTTCGTGGGAAACGGTGGAAATGAAATCGTTCTTTAATCTGTCTGACTCGGAAAGCTTATCCGCCATATCGTTGATGGTATTGCAAAGCTCACCGATTTCATCGTTATAGGGATAACTGTCTATGCTTGCGTTAAGGTCGCCGCCGGCAATCTTTTTTGCGGTAGCACCGATATCCTTTACGGGATTAACGATTGAACGTACAAATACCATACCGGATAGGAAGAGGGCCGCAAAGCAGAAAAGGGATACTATGATGATGAGTGCGGCAAACACGCTGAGCTGCTCGTCAACCGCATCCATGGAAACCATGTATCTTATTGCTCCTGCAAGTGTGCCGTTTTCGTAATAGTAAGCACAGGTATATGCCATGATTTTTTCGCCTGAAGGAAGCTTGCCCACCCACATGGCGCTGTGTTCTTCATTGGAAATTGCCTCGTTATAATCGGGCATATCAACCGCTTCACGAATGGTAAAGCCGTTTGAGGAAACTATTACCCGTCCTTTACTGTTAATGGTCCACACCGCCAGCTTGTCCTTATTCTGATAATTATCAACATACTGACGTGCCGCTTCTTCAAAGCCGCTGTTTTTGGCTCCGTAAAGAGCGAAGATAGAGGAAACCTCACCGTAGCTCAGTTCCTTCACCTGCATTTCGGCGGCACCGTAATAATAAGCTCTGATAAGGAAGAATACTCCAACGGAAACGGCGATAAGAATGGCAAAGAATATGGAAGCAACGTTGATAAACCAACGCTTTGTAATGCTCATATACTTCATTGCCCTCACCCCGCTTTCGCTGTCTTAAATAATCATACCTGCCATTTATAGCCGACTCCCCAGATTGTAAGCAGGTGTCTGGGAACGGAGGGCTCATCCTCCACCTTCATGCGCAGTCGTCTGATATTAACGTCAACAATCTTTTCTTCACCGAAATATTCGTTGCCCCATACCTTTGTGAGTATATCGGTCCTGGTAAGAGGAACATCGGGATTGGCAAAGAAATATTCCATCATCTGAAATTCAACCTGTGTCAGCTCCACAAACCTGCCGTTTTTGGTAAGGGAACGGGAACGAAGGTTAAGAGCAAATTCACCCATTTCAATTACGTCAGACGGAGTGACCGTGCGGGTATTGTTCATTGCAACTCTGCGGTAAATGGCATCCACTCTCGCCACAAGCTCGGAGGGAGAAAAGGGCTTGGTGATATAGTCATCCGCACCCACCATAAGCCCGGTGATTTTATCCATTTCCTGGGCTTTGGCGGTAAGCATGATGATACCGATATTATTGCTCTTTGCACGAAGCTGTCTGCATACCTCAAGTCCGTCGACATTCGGCATCATTACATCCAACACCGCAACGTCTATATCTCCGCCGCATTCATTGTATTTTTCAAGTGCATCGGCACCGTCAACCGCTTCGGTTACGTCGTAGCCGCCTCTCTTAAGATTGATTACCACAAAATCTCTGATAGCTGACTCGTCTTCTGCTATGAGTACCTTTTTCATACTTTCATCTCCTGTCAGGCGGGAAGCTGAATAACAATCTTTTTGATTGAATCAGCATCAATACCTGCATTTGTTCCGTTACTGTTTATTTTTACACAGATTACGCTGTCATTCTTTTTAAGAATAGTGACGTAACCGGATTCTTCCGAATTGATTTCTTTTTCCCAGCGTTCCTTGGGAATATCAACTATGGTGAACAGGGTGTTATCAAGAGGCGAGTCGTCATCCTCGGTGTAAACCGACCAGCTTGACCAGTCGCCGCCCGCCTGCTTTCTGACGAAGGGCTCATCCACGGGAAGCTTATCAAGGTCAACCGCATAGCCGTCTTCGGTATTAACGTAAGTTCTCTTTACCGTATAGGGTCTGCCGTTGTAAAATCTTGTCCACTCCGTAACGTAAAGCATATCCGCACTGTCCACGTTTTCGTCAAAGGGCTTTTGAACGGGAATCTCCACCAGGTCGTCTCCGTCAATATCCGTACACTTTATCTGCTCGAATCTTATGGTGGCGGTATTGGTGCCTGTTTCTTCATCATAGAAGAAGGAGGTAAGCTCACCCTTTGAATCGTCCCAGCTTATTGCCTCCGTAATCACAACATTATTTGTCTTGACACCGTCAACGTAAACCGTAAGGGGTGAATTGCCTCCTACGGACTCGGCACAGAACGAAATGTAGCTTCCCACAAAGGGGTCAACGGGAGCGGAGCCGATTTCCTTGAATTTTGTCTTGTCAAATTTATAGAGCAGGGCGCTTCTGGTGGAGGCGTTATTATCAATCAGCGTGGAAATGAAGAAAATTTCGTTTTTTAAGTCACCGTCCATGTCGATGGTCCTGATAATATCACAGCTCTGGAACATTACCTCATCGTATTCAATATGGTCTGTTGCCGAGCGGTAAACCGAAAAGACGCTGCCGCCGTTGATACCGGAATAATTCCATATAACCAGGATATCCTTGCAGGAGTCACCGTCAAAATCCGTAAGGGTCAGAGATTTGATTTCGTTGCCGTAGCCGGTATAGGAGCCCCTCTTTTTCCAGGTTTCGCCTTCATTGACAAAAACGGAAAACTTGGCGATATCGGATTCAAAGGCATCCTTGTAGAAAATGATGCCCTCCTCAATACCGTCTCCGTCAAGGTCCGTAACCGTGATGGCGGAAAGATTATCCCCCTCAATGGGACTGCAGAGAATCATGTTGCCTCCCACCGAGGTATGGAAGGCATCAACAAGGCCCTCATATTCGGAATAATAGAGAGGAGGAGTAAGCAGGGAATCAACCGTGCGGATGATTACCGGGGAGCTGCAGGAGCACAGAGAAAGGCAAAGCACAACCGCCGCAACGGCCAGGCCGAAAGCTCGTTTTTTCATTTGCCTCACTCCTTTTCACGGTCAAAACATTATGACCCAATCTAATCTATGCCATTATATCAAACCCTTTTATAAAATTCAATAATTTTCTTATAAATTATATATTAAATTTATATAAGGGAATATAAAAACGCAAAATACGGCGGAAACAGACAGAATCAACCCTTATGCCGCAAAAAATAAAAAAGTGCCTCCCCGAAGGGAAGCACCTTGAAGAACGGGCTTATTCGATTTCTATGGTCACTACCGGCTCACCGTATTCGCCGCCGCGAAGAAGCCAGCATTTACTGCCGTCCTCAAGACGCAGAGGAATATCCACGACACCTTTTTCAACCTTGACGCCGCTGATATCGGCATAAAGACGGATGTTTGAGCTTTCATATTCCGAAACTGCGGCTATTGGGCCTGCTATGGTAACCGCAGAGGCCGCAATTCCCTTGACGGAGCCGTTTCCGCCTTTTATCTCAATGTTTTTGGGAGATACGGTTACGGATTTGGTGGCAACGTTTGCTGTCATAATCACCACGGTAAAGCCCTCGACTTCATCACCGATAAGGCAGCCGTTATACGCCTCCACCTCGTCTGCGGTAACATTGATTGTATTCATACCCGGCTGAAGAGAAGCGTAGTCAATCTCAATTGCAACGTTTTCAACATCGTCAATACTGCTGGGAATAAATCCCGCGCTGATATTATCGGGGGTAATTCTGAAAGAGGTGAAGTTTTCGTACTCTTCGGGAGCGTTTACAAAGTCAGCGCTCATGCCGAAGTCTTTTATCTGATAAACGGGAATGGTAACCTCAATTCTGTCTGCTGCGTCAAGCTTGGAATACTTGAGGGATGAGCCGTCAACGGTGACAACATTATAATCTGCGGAATAGGTTGCGGTATCATCAAGATTTCTGTTCAAGTCAACGGTTGCAACGATTTTTTCTATTTTTTTCACTTCGGACGAGGGTCCGGTAACCTTGATGACGTTAGTGGTGGGATCACCGCAGGTGAAGCCGTCAACTGCATAGTCGTCGGCATTTTTCAGAGTTATTTCCGGCTCAAAAACCGCGGTCATGGGTCTGTCAAAATAGAGGGAAACCGTATCGGGAGTGACGGACACCACCTGGGTGCTTGAATCGGAATTATTGACGGCAGCTTCAATGGGGATAATGTATTCGCCAACTTCAAAAATCTTGCTCACGTCAACGTTGACCATGATATTTTCTTTGAAATTCTTACCGCCGAGAACATATTTCAATCCGCTTACGGTCACCCGGGACTCCGAATTTTCAAGACCGTAGCAATGAAGACCGTAGGTCTTTTCAATTGTTTCCAGCGCCGGTGCATTGATGTTCAGTTCGTAGAACGTAAGCGTGGTGGGAACGTTCTTTTCAACTGCTATATAAAGCCAGATAAAGGAGGCAACAAACACTGCAATGACCGCCAAAACAAAATTATTGCTTACTATTTTGTCTAATAATCCTCGTTTATTCATTTCTTTGAACCTTTTCTGAAAATTTTACCGAACAAGCCGGCATTTTCCTTCTGATTTGCCGTACCGATAACGTAATCAATCATCTTTTCACGAAGGTCACTTTCGGTATAATCACGGGTAAGCTCGCCGCCTAAGGCAACGGAAATCTGACCTGTTTCCTCCGAAACGACCACAACAAGGGCATCGGAATTTTCACTCATACCGATGGCGGCTCTGTGTCTTGTACCCAGTTCACTGGGAATATCCCCTCTTGCGGCAAGAGGAAGAACACATCCCGCCTTGTAAATTCTGCCGTCACGGACAATAGCCGCACCGTCATGAAGGGGTGATTTGGGATAGAAAATATTGCCCACAAGCTCGTGGGAAATAGCAGCGTCAACAAGAGTACCCGTATTGGTGATTTCCGTTGAAAGCATACCCTTTTCCATTACTATAAGAGCGCCCGTTTTACTGTCGGACATTCTCTGTACGGCTTTGCATATTTCAACAATGGCGGAGTTTACCACCTCTTCGCTGTTTGCGCCGTCACCGCCGAACACGGACCTGATACCACCGAGATTGCTTCTGCCGAGTTTGGCAACAAGCTGGCGGATTTCTTCCTGGAAAATGATGACGAGAAGCAGGAAAATATTTGAAAATAAATATTTGAAAAGATAGGAGGTGACCTCCATATTGAAAATAATCGCAATCAGGTACATCAGAGCGAGGGCAACAAGTCCCTTGACGATATAGAGTGCCTTCGTACCTCTGATAAGACGGATACCGAGAAAAATAACGACCGCAACAAAAATAATATCCAGTATATCGGAAATGCCGAAGCTCAGAGATGCGATTTTATTGAAATAATCGATGAACTTTGCGGAAAAGCTCTCGCTGAAGGTTACGATATCAAGATACATAACAATACCACCCGTTTAGTTGTACATTTAATAATAGCACAGCAAAATCCCGTTTTCAATCAAATCGGAAACTGTTCACAAAAAATTCAGTTGTTTTTTTCAACAAGAGCGATTGCCTGAGCGGCTATGCCCAGTCCTTCACCCGTAAATCCCATTTTTTCCTCGGTGGTGGCCTTGACGCTGACGCAAGAAACATTCATGTCGCAGGCAAGGGCAATATTGGCTCTCATCTGAGGAATCCAGGGCTTCATTTTAGGCGATTGAGCAATAATCGTAGAGTCAATATTCACGATGGAGAAACCGTTATTTTTCAAGTACTCCGCCACTTTTTTAAGTAAAATCAGACTGTCTGCCCCCTCATACTGAGGGTCGTTATCGGGGAAGAGGCAGCCGATATCTCCGAGAGCCGCCGCACCCAGCAGGGAATCGGCAATTGCATGAAGCAGGACGTCCGCATCGGAGTGTCCCAGCAGACCTTTTTCGTATTCTATTTCCACCCCGCCCACAATGAGCTTTCTGCCTGCGGCAAGGCGGTGAACGTCATAACCCTGTCCTATTCTGAGCATCGGTATTCCTCCATTTTTGCCACGTCCTCCGATAAACGCTCGTAGGTGGTAATGCAGTTGAGCACCTGCACCAGTGAATTGGCGGTAAGGCGTTGCGGAAGGTTGTAAAATTCAAGCAGTTTTTTTCTTTTTGAAGCACTGTCCGGCTTTCCGCTGTAACCCATTTCGTAAAGGTCCTGCTTGGTGATGGGTCTCGCGGGCTTTTCCGCCTTTTCACACAGCACGCCCGCCCTCTCAAGCGCTTCCAGAATAACACTTTCGGGTACGCCTTCAACACCGAGCTTACCTTCCTTTGAGGCCTCGGTTTTGCGTTTTTCCTTACCGAAAATATCGGGGATATATGCATTTGTAATATATTTTTTATCAACGGTAGAGCCGATGAAATTTCTGATGATAAAGCCGGCCGAATCGCTGTCGGTAATCACGAGGATGCCGTTTTTTTCCGCCAGCATACGGATAAGCTTCTGCCGTTCCTTATCCTTAAAAATACCGAATCCCTCGGTACAGATTATGGGGGCGTCAATTATATTGGAAAGCTTGATTTTATCGTACTTCCCTTCTACAATTACCGCCTGTTTGATTTTAATCATATTATCTCCCGCTTGCCCTTGACAGAAGCACAAGGGTCTGCTCAAGAACCTGCTTTTTATCCCGTGACGTGCTTTTAAGTGCGGTATCCGCATCGGCAAGAATTTCAAAAATACGGGCAAGCTGTTCAAAGGACAGAGAACCGGCAAATTTGTTCATTTTATCAAGACGCCATTCCTTTCCTTTGTATGCGGGATAGCCCGCAATAAGCTCACCGAAGGTCTTGTCTGCCTTCCGCGCCGCCTTGGCTCTGTAAATATCGGCGTACTGAGAATTAATTGCGCCCAGTATCATATATTCGTCCTCACGCTGGGCAAACAAGGCGGAAAGCAAACGGAACGCCTTATCAAAATTACCCGACGTAAGCTCATTTATCATATCGTATACTTTGGTTTCAACAGATTTTATGCATACCGCGTCCACGTCGGATTTTGTGATGACGTCACCGCCGTAGGCACAGACCTTTTCAAGCTCGTTATTTAGGAGGTTAAGGTCGTTTCCCACGCTGTTGATAAGGTAATTCGCAACACCCTTATCAAATTTCTTGCCTCTTTTGACTGCACCTCTTTCAAGTATGGCGGAAATTTCACTTGCGGTCTTTCTGTTGAGCTTTACAACATAGCCAAACTCCGAAAAAAGCTTGACGACCGGGGCTAAATCCTTTGCTTTCGGTTGGGATGAAGGATAAGAGAAAATAAGGCAGTTATCCTCCGGATTATCCGTAAGCAGTTCACGAAGGGCGTTCAGGTCCCCCTCATCCAAATCTTCAACGGGATAATTCTTGACGAGAACGCACTTACTTTCAGCCATCATGGGAACGGCCATGGCATTCTCATATATTTCCGAAAGGTCCTTATCGTCCTTGCCTTCCTTATCAAAAACGTGAAGGTTGAAATCATAAAAGGATTCATCAACGCAGGTCTTTATCAGCTTATCGGTATAAACCTTGATCAGATAATCCTCATCGCCGCACAGAAGATATGCGCCAACGGGAGCTGATTTAATTTTCAGTTTAAGGTCGGCCTCTGTGAGTTCAGGCATAATTTACCCTCTTTCAACGTTTATTTTTCCGTTAAATCCGTAGATTGAAATATCACCGTTTCCTGCGGTGGCACAGCAGTTGATTCCCTTTGATATCAACTGATTCTGATATTCACAGCCATGCTTTTCGTCATCTGAAATCACTATCATTCCCATGTTGTCAAAGAAAAATTCATCGGGATATTTTCCGTTGCAGACAACAACATCGCAATCCTTTGTTTCCTTGTCAAGAGAACTGATTTCAACGCCGTATAAAGGCAGAAAAAGCGCCTTGATTTCATCGGTTTTTACTATATATGCCTCCCTGTCGGAGGAGTCGTGACAGACGGAAATTTCAATATTTCCGCTGTTATATTCATCTGTAATTTTTTCGTTTTCCCGATTGCTGAGCTTCGCTCTGACGGAGTAATCCTCCGAGCTGCTGAACAGTTTTTCCGGAGCAAACGAAGACATTATTGAGTCATAATAATCCGGGTTGAAGCCCCCGTCTCCGGGCAGAATGAAAGCATCAATTTTACCGGAGGACAGATTCATCGCCTGACTTATTTTGTGGCCGCCGTCGTAGTCATCACCCGAACAGCCCAATAATATAGTTTCATTTTTATATGATATTAACGCCGTAAGTCCTCTGCCGATATCCGTAACCGTAATGCGCGTCCTCTGCTTATCGGCATAGCTGAAGCCGCAGACCGAAAGGACAAAAATCAGACACAGGGCCACGGAAGCGGGAGCAAGAATTCTTTTTCCCGAATATTCAATGAGAGCAAAAAGAGCCGCCGCGGCAAAAATAACGCAAAGTATGATATAGGCGTCCTTTTCGCTCACCCGAATTTCGGAAAGTCCGCTTTCGGAAATAAAGGAAGCGATTTTAAGTATACATTTTGCAATTACGCCTGCAATAAAAGCGGGAATATTGACAATTGAGGTGCTGATCATTGCAATTACCGCACCAACCGCGGCACAAATCATGCACACCTCCGCAAGTCCCACAATAATAAGATTTGAAGGAAAGACGCTGAAATTGAAGCTTCCGTAAACGGAAAGGGATACGGGAGCGGTAAACATGGCCGCGCTTGCCGTAATTAGAAGCATTTTAACGGGCTTTTCAACGTAGATAAAGCCGTGATGCTTATCTGAAATTTTGCTTATTAAAGGCAAAACGTATTCACTGCACAGAATGATTCCCAAAGTGGCAAGCACCGAAAGCTGTAAGCTGACGGACCCTGCCGAAAAAGGATTGACCGCAGTAATCAAACAGATTGAAACGCCCAGAGCATTGAGGGAATCGTGTCTTCTTGAAAGGATAACCGACAGCAGGTAAATAATCATCATTATACCCGCACGGACCACCGAATAGGTCATGCCCGTAAGTAGCATAAAGAATATTTCGGCAGGAATCATTATGATACACGCCGTCGTTTCTTTCAATTTAATTTTCCTCAAAATCCAAAGCAAAGCAAGGGACCACAGGGAAATATGAAGTCCCGAAACGCATATAACATGGGTAATTCCGCAATTTTTCAGCCAATTATACGCTTCCCTTGAAAGGTCGCTTCTGTCACCCAGAACAAGGGCCTTTGACAATGCACCCGGGTCACCGGGAAGCACGCAGGTAATCGAACTGCCGATATTATTTCTGAGATTTGCAATCTCTCTGCCGATACTGAAGGAATCGGTTTTGTTTATGATAAATTCACCGGTATCGCTTTTGGCACCGATGAAGGTATTTTCGGATTTATATGATGCCGTCATTTCATCTGAAGAGGCACCTAACTTATAGAAATAAAAATTGCCGTTTATTTCGTCGTAGGGAGCAATATCCTGCTTACCCGTAAACATAAGCCGAAGCTTAACGCTGCATTTTTCACCGTCGGCTTCAACGGCTTTCGCTTCATAGTAATACTTTCCGTAATTATATTCGGGAAAGTCGGTAACCACGATTTTTGCATCGTGGGTACTGCCCGCAAGCTTTAACTGAGGATAGTAGTAAAATTCATTCATGAGAATCAGCATCAGGCAGGCAACCGCCGTACCCGCAAGGGCAACCGGTATAGCCGGCTGCCTGCGGATATTTCTGATGATAACGCTCAAAAGCAATGCCGTGACCGCGGAAAGAAAAACGATCATTACCGTCAGAGAAGGGGCATTGTAAAGGACCGCGAGAACAAAGAATACCGTAAGGCCTATGAGGGCAAACGGACGCGGCATAAGAGTTCACATCCAGTCGGAAAATTATTTTTCTATAATAGGAATTACACCCAGGAAGGTAATATCGTCTCTCTCAGCGGCATCGCCCTCTGCAAGAACGGCGGCTTTTGCAACGATATCACAGTCAAACTTTGAAAGAAGCTCCTCCATGGCTTTAAGGGATTCACCCGTTGAAATAACGTCATCAAGGATTACAACCTTTTTGCCCTTAATCTGTTCACCGTCAACGCCGTCAAGAATAAGAGTCTGAACGGCATCGGTGGTAATGGAACGGACGTTAACCGTTACGGGGTCTTTCATATAAAGCTTCGCTCTCTTGCGGGCTACAAAATATTTCTTTCCGCTCTGTCTTGACATTTCGTAAGCAAGGGGAATGCTTTTTGCTTCGGGAGTAACGATGTAATCAAACTCGGGAAGTCTCTTGAGAAGCTCCGCAGCAGAATGTACTGTAAGCTCAACGTCGCCGAAAATAATGAAAGCGGCGATATCAAAATGCTCATTAAGCGGGCAGCGAAGAAGGTCTCTCTTCATACCTGCTATGTCAACGGTATAATATTTATCCATAATCTTATCTCCTAAAATAAATTTCAAAACAGATTATTCATATCAGCCGGCAGGCCAACCGAAGGTTCTGCCGCCCATAAGGTGAAAATGAAGATGTTTTACGGACTGACCTGCCGAATCGCCGCAGTTTGATACGACACGGAAGCCGTCGTCAAGTCCTTTTTCCTTTGCGATGATTGCCGCAACTTCAAAAATATGGGCAACAACACCGGAATTTTCTTCATTGATATCCGCCATTGAGGTGATGTGGGTTTTGGGAATGATGAGAACGTGAACGGGTGCCTGGGGCTCAAGGTCATTGAAGGCAACCACGGTATCATCCTCATAAACCTTTGCAGAGGGAATTTCGCCTGATACAATTTTACAGAAAATACAATCCATGATTATTCCTCTCCTTTATTATGCCATTTCTTTAAGAGTATCTTCAACCGCAGCCATTGCGGAATCAAGATTTGAAATATCCTTTGTACCTGCCATTGCGCTGTCGGGTCTGCCGCCGCCGGAGCCGCCTGCAAGACCTGCAATCTTCTTAACGAGATTACCCGCATGGGCACCTCCTGCAACCGCACCCTTACCGCAGGCACAGGCGAAGTTTGCACCGTTATGCTCTGCATTGATGCCGCAGATAAAGATAACAAGGTTATCCTCATCCTTTGCCTTATCGCACATATTTCTCAATTCACTGGGATTTACGCCCTCAACCGTGGCGGTAATGAGCTTGAATGAGCCCACCTCAACCGCATTATTCATAAGGTCACCGGTCTTCATTGCGGAAATTTCACCTCTGAGCTTTTCAATTTCCTTTTCCGACTGCTTAAGTTCATTCATAAGGGAAACCGCTCTCTTGTCAATATCAGCCGTATTTGCAAGCTTCATTGCCGCGGCGGTATTTCTGATAAGCTCGTTATTCTTTGCGATATATTCAATTACTCCCTTACCCGTTACGCCTTCAATTCTGCGTACACCTGCGGCAACAGAGGACTCGGAAACAATCTTGAACAGACCGATTTTTCCGGTATTTGAAACATGAGTACCGCCGCAAAGCTCCGTTGAGAAATCGCCTGCCTTGACAACGCGTACAACATCGCCGTATTTCTCGCCGAAGAGTGCCATTGCACCCTGCTTCTTTGCTTCCTCAATAGCCATTTCGGTAACGGTTACGTCAACTGCGGAGAGAATAATCTCATTTACTCTGTTTTCAACCTTCTGAATTTCTTCGGGTGTAAGAGCCGAGAAATGAGTAAAGTCAAATCTGACTGCGTTAGAATTTACAAGCTGACCTGCCTGCTCAACGTGAGTACCCAGAAGCTCTCTGAGTGCCGCCTGAAGAAGGTGGGCCGAGGTGTGATTTCTTGCGGTTGCCTCACGGGAATCAACATTGATTTCCGCCTTTGCCTTATCACCGATGCCGACGCTTTCGCCGGAAATAATCTTACCGATATGAAGCACGTTTCCGTCACCGTTCTTCGCGGTGGCTTCAACCTCAAATACAGCTCCGTTTGAGAAGGTAAGAGTGCCCGTATCGCCTACCTGACCGCCGCTTTCACCGTAGAATACGGTTCTGTCAAGAACAATGGCGGCCTCACTGTCTGCGTCTGCAAAGTCAACTCTTTCGCCGTTTACGACAATTGCCTTTACAGTACCCTCGCAGGTATAGTCGGAATAGCCAAAGAACTCTGTTTTTTCAATATCCTTAAGGGATGCGCTTCCGCCCTTCCAGGCCTCTGCACCCGCATCCTTACGGGCTGCTCTTGCGGCCGCTCTGCTCTCGGCATAAAGACGGCGGTATTCATCAATATCAACAGTCATACCCTTTTCGTTGAGAAGCTCAACTGTAAGGTCAATGGGGAAGCCGAAGGTATCCTGAAGCTTGAATGCATCGGCGCCGGAAAGAACGCCTGTATCATTCTTTGCGATAATATCCTCGAGAAGCATAAGTCCGGTATCAACGGTCTTATTGAAGCTCTCCTCCTCTGCCTTGATAACCTTTACGATGAGGTCGTGCTTTTCAACAAGATTGGGATAAGCGTTTGCATTTTCGCTGATTACCGTTTCGGCAACCTCATAGAGGAAGGTGCCTTCAATACCCAGTAATCTACCATGGCGGGCGGCTCTTCTGAGAAGACGGCGAAGCACGTAGCCCCTGCCCTCGTTTGAAGGCATAACGCCGTCACCTATCATGAAGGTGGTGCTTCTGATATGGTCTGTGATAACACGAAGAGAAACGTCCTTCTTTTCGTCAACGTGATATTCGATACCTGCTTTTTTAATGATGTGCTTCATGATGTTCTGAACGGTATCAACCTCAAAGAGATTGTCAACGCCCTGCATAATGCAGGCAAGACGCTCAAGACCCATGCCGGTATCAATATTGCAGTTTTTGAGACGGGTATAATTATTGTTTCCGTCATTTTCAAACTGGGTAAATACAAGATTCCAGAATTCGGTATATCTGTCACAGTCACAGCCGACCTTACAGTCGGGTGAGCCGCAGCCGTACTTTTCGCCTCTGTCAAAATAAAGCTCCGAGCAGGGACCGCAGGGGCCTGCACCGTGTTCCCAGAAATTATCCTCTTTACCGAGACGGGAAACGTGGTCGGGTGCTACACCGATTTCTTTTGTCCAGATATCGTACGCTTCATCATCATCCTGATAAACGGTAACGTGTATCTTGTCAACGGGCATTTTCATAACCTCGGTGCAAAATTCCCATGCCCATCTTGTAGCTTCCTTCTTGAAATAATCACCGAATGAAAAGTTACCCAGCATTTCAAAGTAGGTGCCGTGTCTTGCGGTAACGCCGACTCTCTCGATATCGGGAGTACGGATACACTTCTGGCAGGTAGTTACTCTGTTGCGGGGAGGAGTAAGCTCACCGGTAAAATATTTTTTCAGAGGTGCCATGCCTGCGTTGATAAGCAGCAGACTCTTGTCACCCTGAGGAACAAGTGAAAAACTGGGCATTCTCAAATGTCCCTTGGATTCATAAAATTCGAGATATTTTTCTCTTATCTCGTTGAGACCCATCCATTCCATAATGAAATATACCTCCGTTGGACAAATATAGATAAATTGAAAAAAGGTGCAGTAATCCAATTGGACGGGACGATTCATTGAACCGCGGTACCACCCGAATTGTGCAGCTGCACCTCTCAATAATCTTAACGTGATTAACGCCGCTCCTCATCGGAGCAGAGCTCGGAAGCGGCCCTCCGGCTTCATATTCACAACTGCCTCTCAGCAGACGGCAGTCTCTCTGTGTGACAAAACCGGATTATTCTTCTTCATAGCTTTTGATGTTTAATTATTTGACTTCCTCAAGAAGTCCCATTGAAATGTAACCGAATCCGCCGCCGTTGACTTCAATCTTAAGCCATTCTCTGCCTCTTGAGTCCTTCTCAACGGCAATACCCTCTACGATTGAGCCGGGAGTCCTTGAGCCGATCCATTCACCCTTTGAGCCGGGCGTTCTTCTGACGTTGGCACCGTCACCCACTACTTTATAGTGTTTACCGATGGCATCGGTATTGATAATCTCACCGTTTTCATCGGTCTGGGGTGCGGTGGTGGTAACGATTTCGGGACCTGATGACTTAAAGTTCTTGACAGCGTCACCTACAAGGATAAAGCCCCACTTACCGTCCTTCTTGGCAATAAACACACCGTTTTTGCCTGCAAGAATTTCGGAATATTCAAAGTCGGTAACAAGCTCGTTATCCTTATTGATAATTGCCATCTTACCGTCCTTCATGACTGCAACATAACCGTCGGTGAAGGGTCTGCATACGTCCATGGCGGCGATATTTGACTTATCCGTAGTATTAACGGCATCATAGTCAAAGGGAATTACTTCCTTGCCGGTATCGTCTATATAACCCCACTTACCTTTCTTATTCTGAGCGGCGGCAAGTCCTTCAAAGAATCTGTCTCTCTCTTCATATTTGAAGTCCTTGTCAAGCTCGGAATGCTCTGTGGGATGGTCGGGATGCTGTTCGCTGATTTCAACGGTACCGTTGGAATACTTGGCGTAGGTCTTGGTGCCGTTTACATTGACGTAAACGTGATACATACCGCTACCGCCGTTTGCTTCGCTGTAATCCTTACCGAGACTGCAATTTACAAACTGACTGTCATAAGCGGGCTGAACAAGAACGTTGCCCTCGTAATCCATAAGACCGTATTTATTGTTGGTTGCTTTGAACGAGCAGAAATACTCGTTGATATACTTAATTTCGGCGCAGTCTTCAAATCCGCCTGCCTGCCATTTGACCTCAACGTCCGCTTTCTTTTGTCTGCCGCCCAGGACCGCACAGAGAACGATTATGAGAATGAGAAGTGCAAGGGCACCCGCTCCGCAGACTGCAAGGAACTTCGGATTGTACTTCTTAAGCTTTGAAGGAATATCCGAAATAAAGGACTTTGCATTGTCAACAAATTTCTCAAAACCGGATTTGGGTCTGACCATGGAAGGTACGTCGGTAACTTCCATATCATTGTCGTTGATTTTCTTGAAGTTATACGCACCAAGCTCGTTATCCGAGGATTTTGCGGGAATATTGACACCGGTTTCGTCCGTCTTTTTAAGTCCCTGACCGAAGGAGGGATTCTTCTTAATCTCCGCCTGCTTGTAGATATTGTATTTTTCAACAACGTAGGCGAACATATCGCGTACGGTCACACCGTCAATATAAACATCCTCCGCATCACGCTTGAAGACTCTGTTGAGAACGGGATACTGTGCCGATGAAACAGTTAAAGGTGTCTGACTTCCTGAATCCCTGAAAATAATTTCCTTTGCTCTTGAAAGAACGGAATTTGCCGTGCTTTCGGAAACATTAAGGTATCTTGAAATCGGGCCTACGGGCATACCGCTGAAATAATGGAGAACAACTGCGCTTCTCATCTCGGGGCTGAGGGAAGCAACGGAATTGACTGCCGCGGCTGCCTTTGCCTCATCCTCGTAAACATCCTCCGAAAGGAACTCAAGAGCGCTTTCGGGAACGTCGGAAACGGCATCCGTAAAGGTAAACTTCTGAGTTTCCTTGTAAACGGCGGCGATATTTTGCCTCATATAAATTTCAAATGCTTCGGGCTTCTTGAGACGGGCTACCGTACAGAAAACCCTTGCATAGGCATTCTTTGTAATTTCAGCTGCTTCATCTGCATCGTTACTGAGTCTGAGAGCAAGGTAGTAAGATGATTTTAACGTTTTTGCGTAAAGCTTTCCGATAGCTTCGATGTCGCCCTGAGCAGCGGCTTCAACGTAGCGGGTAATATCTTCACTCACGTAAATTCACTCCAATCCATAAAAATTATAAGCCATCTTAAGGTACATTCTATAATAAAGAGTGTTTTTTGTCAAGCATATATAAAAACAAAAGTTGATTTTTGTGAAATTCGGGTATAAAATAGCGTTGAAATAACGAAAAGAGGAAACAGATATGAGCTACAGATTTGACATTCACGTTCACACAAGCGAATCCAGCGGCTGCGGAGAGGTATCCGCAAAAGACGTTGTTGAAAGATACATAGGCCTCGGGTACGACGGAATCTGCATTACGGACCACATGAATATACACAATGCAAAAAAATTCGGCAGCACCTATCCCGAGCAGGCAGAGGCATTTCTCAAAGGATACCGTGCCGCAAAGAAAGCCGCAGGCGACAGACTGAAGATTATACCGGGCATGGAGATACGCTTTCTTGACTATGATAACGACTACCTGGTATTCGGATTTGACGAAGATTTTATTTTCGGAAGAGACCTGACACGGTTTGAAGAATTGGAGCAGTTCAGACCCTTCGCAGACGAAAACGGACTCGTAATTTACCAGGCCCATCCCTTCAGAGACGGAATGTCAATCGTTGACACCTCCCTGCTTGACGGCATTGAGGTTTACAACGGTCACGGCGGTCACGATTCGAGAAACGACATGGCTTACGCCTGGGCAAAAAGAAACGGAATGAGGATGTCCTCCGCTTCGGATTTTCATCGTGAAACGGGAATGGAGCCCGGTGGCATCTACCTTGACAGAATGCCCGAAAACTCAAAGGACTTTGCAAAAATGCTGATAAATAACGAATACAAGCTGAAAGTATTTGTGAAATAAGAAAACGGCAGGCGTCAAACAACGTCTGCCGTTGATTTTTATTCGGTAATTACCAGCGGTTTTCAACGTATTCGCAGAATGCGTACATATCCTTGATTTCAAGAACGGTGCCATCGTCAAGTGTGGCGGTGCCGTTCCACTTGCCGTGTACCTGATGGCTGTGCATTCTCATTACCTTAACGTCAAGGTCAAGATGATTGTCAAATACGGGTGTCATGGTCATATTGAATCTGCCGTCTTCGGAAACGAACTTCCAGGGCTCCATGTATTTATCGGGCTTGGGGAAGGTTTCAACGTCAATGGCACCGAATTTATGGGCTTTGCCGTCATAGAAAATGCAGGTTTCGGTGGCGTTGCTTTCGTTACCGATACCCCAGGTGATTTCAAAGCCGAAGGTATGTTTTACACCCTGAGCGTCCTCAAGATAAGTCGAGCCGTTGCCCCAATACCATACCATCTTGTAAGGGGTACAAACTCTGCCCCAGTCAAGAACGGTAAAGGTATCATCCTTTGAAAATTCGTAGGTCTTGCCGCCGCACTTGAAGAAGCCGGAGGTGGGCATACAGTTGAGCTTGGTGGTCATAAAGTATCTGTCGGGGTAACCGTCAAAGGGAAGAACGGTGGTAATATTTTCATGACCGGGAAGCATATCCATAGTAAACTCAGCTTCCGTATCATCCATCTTGAAATAAAGAGTACGCTCGTTTTCCTTTGTAACAAAATCAAATGTTGCCTTACCGATTGTATAAGAAAGACGTGAGGGCTCGTCACCCTTGAGGGGAAGAAGATATTTGTTTGTCTGACCTACGAAGGGAGCCATTACGTTGCAGATTTCTCCGCCGCCGGTTACGTCAACGAGAACGGCATTGATATATCCGCCGAGAGTGATATTGGCAAAATTAAGCTGTACCATGTACTTGCCGTTGCTGATCTGATAAAAATCCCATTCCTTACGGTGCATTTTGGGCTTTACCTTATTGCGGTCATATTCAAAGACGTTATGCTTTGCCCAGCCCGCCGCAAGAAGCTTGCCGTTATCATCAAAAAGAGGAGTTTTTTCGGTGTATTCGGTCTGCTTGCTTTTGTAACCCCAATCCTGCCAGGGCTTATAAGTTCTTTCCATTATCATATCTCCTTTCATTACTGACAAATCAATATTAACACACTGCAATTACGATTTCAATAAGGTTTGACATTATTTTCATCAAATCAATCATCATAATGCTTGATTGCATTATACACGTCAAAAAGATCCTCACGGGTAAGCTGGACTCCGTCACGGTAAGCCGCCACAAAGTCGGGAACGGAGTCATTAAAATATTCGTGAAGAAACGAAAACGCAATCATGTGATAATACTCTTTTCTGGTAATGCGAGCGATTACGATGCTGTCGGTGTTAAGCAGGAAATTCTTGTTACAGAGGTTTTTGAGAACGGTGTATCCGGTGGATTTTTTCCAGCCGAATTTCTCTGTTGCAAGGCGTACCAATTCGCCCGATTTTACGGGTTCATTCAGCCATACAAGCTCTGCAAATTTCAATTCTGATGGTCCGATGACGGAATCAAACACAAAATCAGCTCCTCTTATTGCACATCAAGGGTTACAGGGTTGGTCTATCTCATTAGACCGTTTTAGTCTAACATATATAGACCAAATTGTCAATATTAAAGTTTTTGACCGATTTCAGACGAAAATTCATCTGAATTTTGCAAATTTGAAAGAGCGGATTGCAAAAAATATTCAACCGAAAACAAGTAACATTTTTCTGATTTTGCATTATTTTTCGTAGTAAAGTGAAAATCTTTACTTTTTTATTTCTATTTTGACAATTTAATTGTGAGGTTATTCACATTTTTCACCGAGTTTTTCACATTTGAAAGGTGGTTAACTTTACAATTTCGTTATGTAAAGTTAACCACCTTGACGCGATATTCTTTTGTATATTTTTAAGCCGTTTTGAATATAAAATTTGATTTTGCAATTTTGCCTTCAAAATACCCTTTCGCCCTTCACATAGGTCTCATATACCCGTGAAAAGCAATTATCGGTAATGAAAAAGTCCGCTGATTTACCCTCTTTTATACTGCCGGTTTCACGGTCTGCACCTATAACCCTTGCAGGGTTGATTGACACGCTTCTGACCGCCTGCTCAAGAGGAATTCCGAAGTCGTTTACCAGCTTGCCGAATTCTTCAAAAAGGTCGGTGGCGGAGCCCGCAAGAGTGCCGTCGGGAAGTCTTGCGGCATCGGTTTTGATTACCCTCTGTCCACCCAGCATATACTCCCCTTCGGGAAGTCCCGAAGCCATCATGGCATCGCTGATTACCACTGTTCTGTCCTTGCCCAGAACTCTGAAGGCAATTCTCAATGTGGCAGGCGAAATATGGATTCCGTCACAGATAAGCTCTGCGGTTACGCTGTCATGGTCAAAGCAGGCACCTACCAGACCGGGTGCTCTTGAGGACAGCCCCGTCATTGCATTGAAAAGATGGGTGCAATGACTGATGCCCCATTCAAAGCCCTTCATACCCATTTTGAAATCTGCCGTAGTATGAGCGGCAGATACGGTGCATTTCTTTTTGGCTTCCCCGATAAACTGCTCTGCGCCCTCGGTTTCGGGTGCTATATCCACAAGACGTATGGGACATATATCATATAATTCATTAAAGAATTCAATATCGGGAGGAATAATGTTTTCCTCTGCCTGGGCTCCCTTTTTTTCTTTGGAAATGAAAGGACCTTCCATATTTATGCCCTGTACGTATGCGCCCTTTTCCTTTCCCATGGCGTCACGGATATAGCCGAAGGATTTTCTGATATCCTCTGCGGGAACGGTCATGGTGGCAGGGCAGAATGATGTTACGCCCCTTCCCGCCAGATATTCACTCATTTTCAGAACGCTGTCGGGATTGCCGTCAGTACAGTCGGCGTTATTACAGCCGTGTATATGGATGTCGATGAATCCCGGAAGAATTACCTTATCGGTACAGTCAACGACTTCATCGCCCTCAAATCTGCCGATTCCGACAATTTTGTCCCCTTCTGTTTTAATATCCGCTCTGACGAAAAGGAAATTTTCGTCGCAGACAATACCATTCTTAAAAATCATATAAACTCCTGTAAAAAAGACCGTAATATCCAGGATATCACGGTCTTTTCATTATTTATTTTCTTCTACGTAATTTGCAAGGTCTCCGACGGTCTTGAGCTTTTCAATGATATCATCGGGAAGTTCCATTTCAAATTCGTCTTCTATTGACATCGCAAGGTCAATCATATCAAGACTTGTTGCCCCAAGGTCATCAACAAGGAGAGAGGTCTCCTTGACAACTGCCTTATCAAGTTCAAGCTGTTCACTGATGATGTCAATAATCTTATCTAAAACCATTTTAAGTGTACCTCCGGTTTTAACTAACCGCTATTGCGGAATTTTTATTTTACGGGTGCTTCGCAGCATGAGCAGGAAACATAATTTTCTTCTGAATCAGCAGAAGCATTCTTCTTATCAAGAATCTTCTTAATAATGATTACTACGCCTGCGATAGCAGCAATGATAGCAATAATCTTAAAAATCTTCTTTAACGCATCCATGTTATATCCTCCTGATTATAATAGTACACGCCTTTGTGTCAAGGTGATTATATCAAAACCTTACAGGGTTGTCAATAATTTAACAGCCGTGGTCATAAAAAAATCAATAACCACGGCTTTAAACACAAATACAGTAAATTATTTTACAAGACTTGCGAGAGCTGACTTCTTGTGAGCAGCATTATTCTTATGGATGAGACCCTTGGCAGCGGCCTGGTCAACCTTTTTGATAGCTTCCTTTACGAGAGCTTCTGTCTCGGGAGCATTTGCAGCTGCAGCAACGTTAGCTTTTTTGATAGCGGTCTTAAGAGCAGTATTGCGAGACTTATTTCTGGCAGCTCTGGTCTTATTAACGATTACTCTTTTCTTAGCTGACTTAATATTAGGCATATAGACACCTCCTTCTTCATACAGTTCAGTATAATATCATACTTTCTGAAGGATTGCAAGAATTTTTTTGAAAAAGTTAAAAAATTAGCAAAAACCCGGAAAGCTGATATTTTTCATGCATTCGGCTACGCTGTGAAAGCATCGGATCAGGGCTGCCCGGGGATGAAATATATCCCCCTTTTCTCCCCTGAAGATTTCCTGACTGTTTTGTCCCTTTCCGAGGTTCTGACCGCCGCCGGAGGAGTAAAAAAGCCCGATTTTGCCCCCAAATTCCCCCTTGAGCAAAAAATTTTTCAAAAAATTCCGGTTTTCCCTATATAAAGGAATAAAAAAATTCATATTTCCTTAAAAAAATCGAAAAAAGCACTTGATTTTGGGAGAAAGATAGTATATAATCGGCACTACAAGGGGAGAAAAGGGAAGAAATGGGGGCTATACCCGCAAAAATCCCTCCCAAAAAGGTAAGAAAGGAGAAAATCGTATGCCGGCAGCAGAAATGAAGAATTGTCTCGGCGGTCGTGAACTGCGTAAGTTTGACCAGGTTAACAGAATAGCAATTCCCACAAGATTCAGATCAAGATACGGCGATACGGTTTATCTCTTTAAGAATTTTCAGAGTAACGACTGCGTAGTTGTTTATTCGGAAGAAGATTACCTTAAGGTTTATGACAACATTTCAAAGTCATACACCGGTGCGGCTCTTACCTACGTACAGCGCCTCTTCCTTGACAACATCGATATGGCTACCATAGATAAAAGCGGCCGTATCACTCTCAAACCCGACTTTATTGAGTTCGCAGGACTTGAAAACGAAGCTCTCATAATCTGTCATCCCGATAGACTCGAGCTCTGGAACGAAGACAAGTGGAACGCTCAGTTCGTACCCGAAGAGATGCCGGATCTGAGTATGTTCAACCTCTCACCCAGAAGCTGACATGGAAACTTCAAATTTTCATCACATCCCCGTACTCTTTAATGAAACTATCAATTCTCTCAACATACGCCCGGATGGCTTATATGTTGACTGTACAGCGGGCGGCGGTGGACACTCAGGTGAAATAGCTAAGCACCTGACCACCGGCAAGCTTGTTGCAATTGATAGAGACCCGGAAGCAATTGAGGTTCTCAATGAACGTCTGGGCATATATAATAATGTTTCTATAATACATGACAATTTCTTTTCCATAAAATCTATACTCCGGGATCTGCGGATTGACGCAGTTGACGGCATACTTGCAGATCTCGGAGTCAGCTCCCATCAGCTTGATGAGGCAGCCAGAGGATTTTCCTTTCACAAGGACGCTCCCCTGGACATGAGGATGAGTATGGAAGGTAAAACAGCGGCTGACTTCGTCAACACCCTCTCTCAGAATGAACTGCAGAGAATCATCTTTGACTACGGTGAAGACAAATTCGCTCCCCGGATTGCATCAGCAATCGTGAAAGCAAGAGAAGAAAGCCCCATATTGACCACACTTCAGCTTGCCGAAATAATCGCAAATGCGGTACCTGCGGCTGCAAGACGCGAGGGACACCCCGCAAGAAAGACACTTCAGGCACTTCGTATCCACGTAAACGGTGAGTTGGATGGCCTCACACGAGCAGTAGAGGATATGTTTGATTGCCTTAAACCCGGAGGCAGATTAAGTGTAATCACCTTTCATTCATTAGAGGACAGAGCCGTCAAGTCGGCAATGGCTCCTCTGGCAAAAGGATGCACCTGCCCCAAGAATTTTCCCGTTTGTGTCTGCGGTAACAAACCGAAGGCAAAGGTTTTCAAGGCGGTAGCTCCCCACGACAGCGAAACAGCGGAAAATTCAAGAGCACGTTCCGCACGGCTGAGAACAGTCGAAAAGCTCACAAATAACGATTGATTAAAAAGAAAGGAGAAGCGGTATGGACGATTTTGATTTCATTCCCGGATACAGCACGTCTACCGCTGCTCCGAAACTGCCTGATTATCAGGAACCCGAAAAGAAACAGACCCGTCCCCGCAAAAAGCCGAAACAGCAGTCAAAGACAAGCTCCCCCACCCTGGCGGCTCTTCAGACACTGGGTGTATGGCTTCTCGGACTGAGCGTAGTAATGGCCATGGCTACGGTTATCATTGCGATGAATAAGAATATCACGGCGAACAGTTCGCAGATTTCAAAGCTTGATGCCGAAATCAGCCAGACACAGTCGGAAAACGTCAGACTTACCGCAGAACTCGGTTCAATGATGTCTGCAGACAAGATTCAGGAATATGCAGTTTCGGTATTAGGAATGCAACAGGCGGAAAGATACCAGATTCACTATTTTGAAGACAGGGATGGCGACAAGGTAGTGGTAGCTGATGGTAAACTTTCTTAATGCATATACGTGAGTATAGCTAAGCTCGCGACAATGCTGTCTCAACAAAATTGGGACAGCATATTTTGTCATAAAGGAGGATGTGACGGATGAAGGCAAAACTGAACAAAAATATCAAGCTTGCAGGTCTTGTCCTTTGTGCCATCACATTCATTGTTATTCTGCGGCTGATAAACATACAGGTTATCAACGCGGATAAATATAAGAGAAGCGCCACCTACGCCCAATGGTCAGATGAAATCGTCCCCGCACTGAGAGGTACGATTTACGATGCCAACGGCACAGTTCTTGCACAAAGTGCCAAAACCTGGAAGATGTATGTTATTCCCGAAGAATTTCAGAATGAGGAATTCAGAGAAAAGGTATGCTCCGATATCGCAGACACACTCGGCCTTGACTGCAATGAGCTGATGGAAATCACCGAGGTTGACGTTGACCCCGATTCGGATGAACTGATTATTGCTCACAAAAAAGACGTAAAAGCAAAGATTGAGCTTCCCGAAAAGAAGCTGATTTACTGCGGCGGTGACGGAAAAGACCCCAACGACACCTGCCTTTACCACAGAAAATATACAATTCACATTACCGATGACGAGGGTAAGACAACCTCAAAGACATACAAATACAAGGACGTTATCGGTCTTGAAAATGACAGCAAGAGATACTATCCTCTCGGTGAATTTGCCTCCTCGGTTATCGGCTCCGTTGATAACGAAGGAAACGGCGTTGCCGGCATAGAGAGATATTACAATTCCGTTCTCTCGGGTACTGACGGCAGAATTACCTCATACGGTACAAATATTGACTCGGACAACAGTACGGTAAACGAAGCAATCAACGGCACAAGCTTAAAGCTGACTATTGACGAAAACCTGCAGAATATACTTGACACAAACGTCAAATACGTATATGAAAGCAGTGATTCTCTGGGTGCCTACGGCATTATGATGAACGTCAAAACCGGTGCTATTCTGGCAATGGATTCCGTTGGCTATAAAGGCGGCTACGACCTTACCAATCCCCGTGAGGTCAACGGCTTCTACAAGAAAAAGGTTGACCGGGCAGTTGAAAACGACGATTTCTCGGCCCTTGAGCATTATCTCGGCGGTACCGAGGAAGGCGACGAAGCAATAAACGAAATAAAATCAACGGAAGAGAGAGAAAAAAGAATAGAGCTCCACACCAAAAAGCTCAATTATTACTATATGCTTGAGCAGTGGAACAACTACGTATTCTCCGAAACCTATCATCCCGGCTCGGTATTCAAAATTTTCCTTACTGCCGCCGCTATTGAAGAGAATATACTCTCTCCCGATTACACATACTGCTGTAACGGTTCAATCTCTGTTGAAGACAGAATATTCAACTGCCACAGTGCGGCTCACGGCTTTCAGGACCTTCGTCACGGTCTGATGAATTCCTGCAACCCCTTCTTTGTAAAGCTCGGTCTTACTCTCGGAAAAGAAAAATTCTTTGAATACTTCAAGGCATTCGGATTCACGGAGAAAACAGGCGTGGAAAGTCTTGAAGAAGCAAATCCCATTTATTACGACGATACACAGCTTACCAACGTTTCTCTTTCCAGTGAATCCTTCGGTCAGACCTTCAGCGTAACTCCCATCCAGGTCATCACCGCAGTATCCTGCATTGCAAACGGCGGTAAACTTATGCAGCCCTATCTTGTGGAAGAACAGCTTGACGCCAACGGAAACGTTATCAAAAAGACTGCTCCCCGTGAAAAGAGGCAGGTAATCAGCAAGGAAACAGCCGCTGAGGTCGCTTCCATGATGGAAGACGTATGTAAATCCGGCACCGGCCGTAACGGTTACGTTTCCGGCTACAGAATCGCAGGTAAAACAGGTACGACACAGAAATACCAGGTAAGAGGTACTTACATCGCTTCCTTCTCCTGCTTTGCTCCTGCAGATGACCCCGAAATCGCTCTGCTTATCATTGCAGACGAGCCCAAGAACGACATGAACGGCTCCGTAGTATGTGCTCCCGCGGCGTCAAAGATAATGGAGGCATCCCTCGAATATCTCGGCGTTGAAAGACAGTACACGGAGGAAGAGCTTTCAAAGCTTAACACCACCACTCCCGGCGTTATCGGTCAGAACGCGGAAACCGCTTCCTCATCATTGAGAGAGAAAGGATTCAGCGTCAGAGTAATCGGTGACGGCGATACCGTTATCAGCCAGAATCCCATGAGCGGTCAGACGATTCCCAAGGACGGCGTAATAGCCCTTTATACAACAGACAAGGAAGAAGATATCCTTAAAATAACCGTACCCGATTTAAGAGGTATGAGTGAAAACGCAGTCAAGCGTTATGCCGCATCAGAAGGCATAAACGTTGAAATCACAGGCGGCTCCGGCGGCGGAGTAATCTCCTACGACCAGAGCATACAACCGGGTGAATCGGTTGAATACGGCACAATAATCAAAGTATATTTCAAGACCTATGAGAATATAGGCGACAGCACGGATGAATAATCTCCTGCTCCGGAGGACAAAATGAAACTTTCCGCACTTATTGCCGAACTTAATATTACCGCTCCCGTCACCGACAGAGAGGTTACCTGCATCACGGACAATTCCGCAAAGATTTGCCGGGGATGTATATTCGTGTGCATAAAAGGAGCCCGTTTTGACGGTCATACAAAAGCCGCAGAAGCACTTGAATCCGGTGCGGCTGCAGTAGTTGTAAACCACGATATGGGACTTGAAAATCAGCTTATAGTTGACGATACGAGAAAGGCATACACTCTGCTCTGCTCCGCATTTTCGTCACATCCCGAAAGAAAGCTGAAGCTCATCGGCATTACGGGTACCAACGGAAAGACAACCACCGCTTTTATCATCAGGGAAGCTCTGGAAAAGCTCGGTCACAAAACAGGTATGATAGGCACGGTTCAGAACTGTACGGGAGACAGAATACTCCCCGCCTCTCTTACCACCCCCGACCCCAACGAATTATTCGGTCTCTTTGACGAAATGGTAAAATCCGGCTGTGAATACTGTGTAATGGAGGTTTCCTCCCAGGCACTCCATCAACAGAGAGTTGCCGGTATCCACTATGATGCGGCGGTTTTCACCAATCTTACCCAAGATCATCTTGATTACCACGGAACATTTGAAAATTATATGGCGGCAAAGCATATTCTCTTTGAAAACTCCGACACCGGCATTTTCAATATTGACGATGATGCGAGCGAATATATGATGAATAACAGTGCCTGCCGGAACGTAACCTACTCCCTTTCGGACAATAACTGCAACTATTCCGCAAAGGATATCCGCTCAAAGGCATCCGGCGTAAAATACGAAATAGTTTCGGACAGTAATATAGGCAGAATTTCGTTCCGCGTTCCCGGAGAATTCAGCGTTTACAATTCAATGGGCGCGGCGGTATGTCTCATTGAGCTCGGAATGGATTTCAGAGAAACGGCAGAGGCAATCTCCTCCTGCTCGGGTATTCCCGGCAGAATGGAAACACTCAAGCTTGACAAGCCCTACACGGTCATCATTGACTACGCTCACACTCCCGACGGTCTTGAGAACGTACTCAAATCACTTAAATCCGTTGCCGAGGGCAAGGTAATAGCCGTATTCGGCTGCGGCGGTGACAGAGATAAGACAAAGCGCCCCATTATGGGTGAAATCGGTGCTTCACTCTCTGATATAGCAATAATCACCTCGGATAATCCCCGCTCGGAAGACCCCAAGGCGATTATCGACGATATAACCGCAGGAGTACCCAAGGGACATAAATCAACGGTATACGTTGAAATTGACCGCACTCAGGCAATCAGAAAAGCAATATCACTTGCATCCGAAAACGATATCATACTGCTTGCAGGCAAAGGTCACGAAACCTATCAGATACTTTCAACGGGAAAAATTCACTACGATGAAAGAGAAATCGTTGCAGAAATATTGAAATGAGGCAAATCAATGACACCTATATCATTTAAGGATGCCGCAAAGGCAGTCAGCTCCGCATCACTGCTTGAAGGCACCTTTGACAATGTATGTACCGATTCAAGACAGATCATCCCCGGGTGTCTTTTCATAGCCCTTAAAGGTGAGAATTTTGACGGAAACGATTTCGCTCCCAAAGCCATTGAAGACGGTGCAAGCTGTGTCATGGTGGAAAGGGACTGCGGACTCGGTGACAGACAAATAATCGTAGAAGACACGAGAACGGCTTTGCTTCAGCTTGCGGGATATTACAGATCTTTTTTCAACATTCCCGTAATCGGCGTTACCGGCTCGGTAGGCAAGACAACCACAAAGGAAATGACCTACCTTGTAATGAGTTCAAAATACGACACTCTTAAAAACGAAGGTAACAGAAACAATGAAATAGGCGTTCCCCTCACCCTTTTCAGACTTGAGAAGCACCACGAGGCGGCAGTAATCGAAATGGGAATGAGCGGATTCGGCGAAATATCAAGAATGACCGCCATCGTTAAGCCCGACGTGGCAATCATATCAAATATAGGCGTATCACATATTGAAAATCTCGGCTCAAGAGAAGGAATACTCAAAGCCAAGCTTGAAATACTCGAAGGCATGAAGGAGGACGCTCCCGTTATATTCAACGGTGACGACGACATGCTTTCAAAAGCGGATACGGGAAAGCATCCCGTAACCTACTACGGACTTCAGAATGATAACTGCGCTTACAAAGCGCTTTCAATTACCTCCACAGATGACGAGACTGCAAGCTTTGAATGCAGTTTCCGTGACGGCACTGTAAAGGCATGCCTACCCTTTACGGGCCGCCACAACATCTACAATGCTCTTGCGGCAACAGCCGCAGGCAGTTTCTTCGGAATCGACGCAAAAACCGCCCTTGAGGCACTGAAGCAATATAAAGCAACGGGAATGCGTCAGAAAATGACAAAGAAAAACGGCATTACCTTTATTGAAGACTGCTATAATGCAAGTCCCGACTCCCAGGCCGCCGCAATGGCAGTTCTCGGAGGACTTAACGCAAAAAGAAGGATTGCGGTAACCGGCGATATGCTTGAGCTGGGAGATTACAGCGAAACGGCTCACAGACTTGTGGGTAAATACGCCGCAGACCATAACGTTGATATACTCTTCACCTACGGTGAAAGAGCAAAATTCACCGCAGAAAGCGGCAGAGAGAACGGAATTAAGGACGTGCGTTCATTTACGAACAAATCCGCTCTCATAAACGAGCTCTCATCAATTCTCAAAGAGGGCGACACGGTACTTTTCAAGGCAAGCAGAGGAATGAAGCTCGAAGAGGTCATATACGGCGTATATGACAGACTTGAAGAGATGAATGAATAATACTCCCCCATAATCCGTCAAAGGAGGTGCAGATATGACAGAGGAACAGAACAGAGTACAGCGAGAAAGCATATGGAACGTTTTTATGCAGCGTTTTAAGGAATTCGTACTTCCCGAATTAAAGCAAAGCTTCAGCGGTCTTAAGGTTTTACTTTCCCCTAAATCCCTTTTCAAATTCGGTCTTTTTGATGTTACCTACTGCATAGTCGTATTTGCACTAACTGTAATGGGACTGTCAATGCAGTATTCCGCCAGCTACAAGACCTCCAAGCAACTGATATTCGCAATTATGGGTCTTATAATCATGGTTGTGATTTCACAGCTTAACGTGGAAGCGATAAAGCAGCTCTCAAACGCGGCAATGCTTATCTCCACCATACTGTTATTCGTGGTATTTGCCGCCCCGGAGGTTGCGGGTACTCACAGATGGTTTTTCGGAAAGCTTTTTCAGCCCTCCGAAATCGCAAAGGTTACTTTTGTAATGTTTCTCGCATATCTTATTGATAAATACAAAAGCAAAAAAGACAAGCCGTCGGCATTCAAAGCATTCCTTGCAATTACGGTTGTCTACGCCCTGCTTGTTTTGATGGAAAGCCATCTTTCAGGATGTATTCTTTTCCTTTGTATCGGATACGCAATGATGTGGTATGCGGATTTATCAAGAAAATGGTTTACGATACTGACGGTCATTGCAATCGCGGGGGCAACAATCATCGTTCTCAAGCCGGAATGGCTTAAACAGCTCCCCCTCATTCACGACTATCAGGTAGACAGAATAGTAATCTGGAAAAAGGTACTTTTCAACAGCGAAACAATTACCGCAAAAGAAAAGCTGAATAATGCCCGTCAGGTACTTCAGTCCATTTACGGTATCGGCTCCGGGGGACTCACCGGTGCGGGATACGGCAACTCGGGTCAGAAGATAAGCAACCTGCAGGAGGCATCAAACGACTTCGTATTCGCTGTAATCGGCGAAGAATTCGGCTTCATCGGCTCCGTACTGATAATGGGTATCTACGCATTACTCGTAGGACGCGGATTCTATATAGCAACAAAGAGCAAATCCTATTACGGCGCATTGATTGTACTTGGTATCAGCACACAGATGGCACTTCAGGTGCTTATCAATATATCGGTTGCAACCTCCCTGCTTCCCAACACGGGAATCAGTCTTCCCTTCGTAAGCAGCGGCGGTTCATCAATGGTATTTACCCTTGCAAGCATGGGACTTGTGCTTGCGGTTTCAAAGGACGTTAAAAATACCAAGGGGGTTAAGAAACATGCTTGACAACAAAAGAATTCTCATTGCCGCAGGCGGAACGGGCGGACACATCAACCCTGCTCTGGGCACTGCGGGTTATATAAAAGAAAAAAATCCCTCGGCGGAAATCGTATTTGTAGGTACTGCGGAAAAGATGGAATCAAAGCTTGTACCCCAAGCAGGATTCGAGCTTCGTACAATCAAAATCCAGGGCTTTTACCGTTCCTTCAAATGGGAAGACATAAAGCATAATCTGAAAACCTTATGGCTTCTGCTTCGCTCCTCATCGGCAGTAAAGAAAATCATAAAGGATTTCAAGCCGGACCTTGTAATCGGATTCGGCGGATACGTAAGCGGCCCCGTATTGAGAATGGCGGCAAAGATGGGAATTCCCACAGCCATCCATGAGCAGAATGCCTTTCCCGGTGTTACAAACAAAGCGCTTGCAGGCAAGGTTGACAGAGTAATGCTCACAAGCGAAAAGGCAGAGCAATACATGAAGCCGAAAAATCCCGTTACGGTCACCGGACTTCCCGTAAGAGGCGACCTGCTCAAGGGTGACGGTGTAAGTGCCAGAGCAGAACTGGGATTTGAAGGAAAGCCCCTCATTCTTTCCATGGGCGGCTCGCTGGGCGCAAAACCAATCAACGATGCCGTTTACGGACTTATAAAAAACAAATGCAACGACAACGATTGTATTTTCCTTCATGCAACGGGCAAAAACGGAACGGACTTTGCTCAGAAGCTGGAAAATGACGGAATCAAACTCAGCGAGCATAAGAACATCATCATTACCGAATACATTGACATTCCCAAATATCTGCCTGCCGCAGACCTTGTAATCTGCCGCTCCGGTGCAAGCACTCTGAGTGAACTGCAGGCAACGGGTAAGGCATCAATCCTTATCCCCTCCCCCTACGTAGCGGAAAATCATCAGTATCACAATGCAATGGCACTTGTAAACAACAATGCCGCAATGATAATCGAAGAAAAAGACCTTAATTCCGAAAAGCTTACTCAGACGGTAAACGAACTCCTTGCAAATATGGACAAGCTTACACAGATAGGCAAAAACGCACGGAAAATGGCCGTAATTGATTCAACAGAAAGAATTTACAAGACAATTTGTGAAATAGTAAAATAACAGAGGATAATCCTATGGCAGATATCAAGATAAAAAAGAATTTGCCTGAACCTGACCCGAGGATTAAAAAAATCCGCAGGCGACGAAAAGCGATTGTCATATCCGGAGTGTCCGCAATACTGCTCATAATCGTATTTTCCCTTGTTTACGGACTGTTGTTCAGAATAAAGAATTTTTCCATTAAATATAAAGAAGCCGTGCCCTACACGGAAAAGGAAATAGCCGGTGCCTTATCATCATTTGAAGGAAAAAATCTCTTCAGAGTCAGCAGTGAGAAGATTTCACGGGAACTGGAAAGAAAAATGCCTTACATTGACAGTGTAAAGGTGGCAAGAAAGCTTCCCTGGACTCTTGTGTTAACGGTAGACAAATCCGACGAGGTATTTGCGGTTGAGCTTAATAAGGGAATATACGCAATCACAAACGGCAGACTGAAGGTACTTGAAATAAACACTGAAGTACCGAAGGGCGCAATTTTGGTACAGGGCAGGACCACCTCCGACTACGAGGTGGGAAGCGAGCTGAGATTCTCCGCAAAAGTGGGAGATGACAGTATTCAGAAGGCGCTGATTGAAATTGCAGATACTACCGTAAGCGATGAAATAACGGATATCACAATGGTGGATATAGGCAATATAAACGGCATATACGCCATTTATGACAACAGAATAATAATTCACCTGGGTGACACCTTAAATATGTCCTCAAAGATTTCTCTCTCAAAGAAAGCCATTGACGAGGAGAATAAGATTTCTCCCAAGGGCTACGGAGAATTGAACGTAACCGTATCAAAGAAAGCGGTATTTGCTCCCAAGGATTACAAGGACATTGACCTGCTTATTCAGTACAATGAGAAAATGGAAGGTCTGACGGAAGAAGCGGAAGAAAATGCTCAAACGGATGAAGATAGTTCAAAAAATGAGGAAGAATCCCTTGTTTCTGAAGAAAATCAATAAATTAACACAAAATTAACTTGTATTTATTATCCCGATATGTTAATATAAAATCGTGTAATTATAAAAATATTGTTGGAGGTTAAAATAATGGCATTTGAAATTGATAACGAGTTTGAGAGTGCAGTTCAGATAAAGGTAATCGGCGTCGGCGGCGGCGGCGGTAACGCAGTAAACAGAATGATTGAAAGAGGCATCAAGGGTGCTGAATTCATTGCTGTAAATACAGATAAGCAGGTACTTTCCAAGTCATCTGCTACTCATAAAATCCAGATAGGCGAAAAGACAACTCACGGTCAGGGCGCAGGCGGTAAGAGTGAAGTAGGCGCAGCAGCCGCAGAAGAAAGCAAGGAACAGATCAAAGACGCTCTCAAGGGTACCGATATGGTATTCGTTACAACCGGTATGGGCGGCGGCACAGGTACAGGCGCGGCTCCCATTATCGCAGGTATCGCAAAAGAAGAGGGCTGCCTTACAATCGGTGTAGTTACCAAGCCCTTCAACTGGGAAGGCAAGAGAAGAATGAAGGAAGCTCTTGACGGTATTGACAAGCTTGTTAAGAACGTTGACTCCCTTATCGTTATTCCCAACCAGAAGCTTCTCCTTGGCGGCAGTAAGACCACTCCCGCGGTAAATGCATTTGCAACAGCCGATGAGGTTCTCCTTCAGGGTGTTAAGAGCATTTCCGAGCTGATTACCGTTCCCGGATTCATTAACCTTGACTTCGCAGACGTTACCAGCGTCATGAAGGATGCCGGCTATGCTCACATGGGCGTAGGTCAGGCAAAGGGCAAGGACAAGGCAACTCTGGCCGCTACGGCAGCAGTTTCCTCTCCCCTTCTTGAAACATCAATCGCAGGCGCAAAGGGAATCATCATTTCCTTCGTTGCTTCCGAAGATATTGATATCGAAGAAATCGAAAAAGCAGCTGAAATCATTACCGAATCCGCAAGTGAAGACGCAAACATCACCTGGGGTATCGTATTTGATCCCGAGCTTGATGACGAGCTTGTTATTACAGTAGTTGCAACCGGATTTGAAAGCATCAACACTCCCGCAAAGACCATCGCTTCCAATCCCTTCTACAAGGCAGCTCCCATCACCAATATTCCTGCTGCTCCCAATGCAAAGAAAGCTCCTGCAGCTCCCGGTGCTCCCGTTCCTCCAGCAGTTCCCAAGTTTGAAGGCGAAGGCGGTCCAGAGGTCCCGGGTGCGGCTAAGGATGAAATGGAAGACGATCAGTTCTATCTGCTCATCAACGATATCATCAAAGACGACAAAAAAGAAGATAAAAAAGGCCATCCGTAAGGGTGGCTTTATTTTTATAAAATAATATATATAATTCACTTGACAAACAGAGAGTTTTACATTATAATATGTAAACGCCGTGAGAAATATCGGCACTTATGGTGGTTATAGCTCAGCTGGTTAGAGTGCCAGGTTGTGGCCCTGGAGGTCG